>UQXF01000045.1 GCA_900544905.1 uncultured Clostridium sp. | reverse complement strand
ATGACGTCGAGTCTCGTGGGCTCGGAGATGTGCATAAGAGACAGATTTTATATAAAAATAGAAAAGGAGAAAACAATGCAGATATACAAGTCATTTCTAAAATGGTTACTGGCAGTAAACATTATGTTTATCCTGGTGGTTGCCGGTCTTGGATACCGGGAGGAATATCAAAACAGGGAGATAGCGGAGGTATACAATACCCTGCAGTCCGGAGGACAGGCGAAGGAGCAGAATCAAAGCAGCGCCGATATCCAGAGCCAGAAGGTGATTCCTGTTGGCAGAACAGTGGGAATCTATATCAATACAAAGGGTATTCTGGTCATAGATACGGGAGAGGTGACGGATTTAGAGGGAAAAAATGTGGCTCCCGCCAAAAATAAGCTGATGCCGGGGGATTATATTACAAAATTAAACGATGAGGAAATGAAAACAAAAAAGCAGCTCATTGAGGCAATTACATGCTGCGAGGGCAAGACCCTTGTATTCCAGGTGATTCGGAATGAGGAGTGCATTGATGTAAAGGTGGAGCCGGTGGAGACCGGAACGGATGTATATAAGGTGGGAATCTGGGTCAGAGATGATTTACAGGGGCTTGGAACCGTGACCTATGTGGAGGGGGATTCCTTTGGCGCTCTGGGACATAGTATTAATGATACGGACACGGGAGAGCTTCTTCAGGTTTCCGGAGGGGAAATCTATGATGCAGATATTTTTGGTGTGGAAAAAGGTACTGCCGGAAGTCCCGGGGAGATAGAAGGCATGATTGCCTATCAGACAGAAAATGTGGTGGGACATATTGACGGGAACCAGTTATATGGAATTTATGGAACGATTACCGATGCCTTCAGGGAAGAGATAGAACGGGAGACTCCGGTGGAAATTGCATCTGTAGATGAGGTGGAAAAGGGGAAGGCGTATATACAGTCTTATGTCAGTGGAAAAAAGGAATTATATGAAATTGAGATTGTGAATATACACAAAAATGACAACGGGGACCAGGAAATGGAGATTATTGTGACAGATGACAATTTAATTGCTTTAACAGGAGGAATTGTGCAGGGTATGAGCGGAAGTCCCATTCTTCAAAACGGAAAATTAGTGGGCGCAGTAACCCATGTATTTGTAGATGAACCAAAAAAAGGTTATGGTATATTTGTAGAGACTATGCGAAAAGGCGAAAAATAGAATGTTTTAGCGAAAAAACTGAGAAGGTTAAATTAAAGTTAAAAAATTTTATATTTTTTTAAAAGCTCATGTTTTTCACCGAGCGTAACAAAAGTACTGTAAAATAAAGAAATATTTATTGGAAGGGGGTAAAAAATTGTGTTGTAACACAATTTTAAAGAAAATAAATTGCGTTGCATTGTCATACACCAGCTTATAATTATAGTTTGATTTTGGTATAGTCATAAATGGTCGATGTCAGAATAATTCTGTCAGAGGATAGAATTATTCTTGACGAAAAATCATATATTTTAGGAGGGAAGTATGATTAATGTAATGATTGGTAATCATGATGAAATCATGCGAAAGAGGATGGAGGACATTGTGCGAAAACAGACGCAGTGTCATCTTTTGGGAACTTATGAAAAAGGAGACCAGTTATTGTTACATATTAAGGAGGATGTGCCGGACCTTGTGATATTGAATCCTGTGATGCCGAAACTTGACGGCATCGGGGTAATAGAAAAAGTTCGCTCAGAGTCACAATTTGATAAAATACGGTTTCTTTTGGTTGCTACTGCACAGCAGACAAAGGTTTTGAATGTATTGCAGAACCGGAAGAATGTAAAATTTCTTCCATGGGAAAATGATGAAAATACTCTGGAAAAATGCATTATGGAGATACCGAAGCCGGGAGCGGTGGCGAACCGGGCACTTCCGATTGAAGATATAGTGGTAAAACAGGGAAACAGGGAAAAGAATTTAAATTTACTGGTGACACAGATGATTCACGAGATAGGAGTTCCGGCGCATATAAAGGGTTATTTATATCTGCGCACGGCGATTATCATGGCGGTAGATAATATGGATGTGTTAAATGCAGTGACCAAGCAGTTATATCCGGATATCGCAGAACAGTACGGAACCACAGATACACGGGTAGAACGTGCCATCCGCCATGCAATTGAGGTGGCATGGGAACGGGGCAACATTGATATGATACATGAATTGTTTGGCTATACAATTCAGGCAGATAAGGGAAAACCGACAAACTCGGAATTTATTGCACTGATGGCAGACAGGATACGGTTAGACCAGTCTAAGAGCTTAAAGTAGGGAGGAATCAAAATAAAATACTGGAAGAAAAGGGAATGATGAAGATGTTAATGTAAATGCCGTAATGAGGCATAAGATTGGAGAATGATATGAGAGAGAGTATGAAAATAATAATAGCAACCGGACAAAAACGACAGATAATGCAGACTATACTGGGTCATATGAAACAGTTCGAGTATGTTATAAAAGAAACAACAGATTCCTATGAGCAAATCGTAGAGGATATGCATTCCATGAAACCGGATATGATTATAGCTGATATCTGTTTAGAAGGAGGAGATGGTATTTCCCTGCTTCAGGAATGCAGGAAAAAGGAATTGCGGGATACAAAGTTTGTGTTTTTGACAGATGTTGCTGCACAAATGATTATTGATTTGGCATATGCAGCCGGTGCGGATTATTATTTTATGTTAAACCAGGAGCCTAAATTTATTGCAAGAATATTGGAGAGGATTCTGGAGAGTCACTATCAGATGAAACAACAGCAAAAGCAACGGGATGGTATGACGTTAGAGCAAAAACAGTTTCTGTTTGATTCTACACTGGAAAATGATGTGACAAAAATGATTCGGGAAATTGGAATTCCTGCTCATATCAAAGGGTACCAATATATCAGGGAAGGGATAATGATGTCGGTAAAGGACCCGGAGATTCTTAATTATATTACCAAATATTTATACCCAACCATCGCGAAAAAATATCATACCACAACCAGCAGTGTGGAGCGTGCGATTCGTCATGCAATTGAAGTGGCATGGAACCGGGGAAAGCTGGAATCCATGGAGGAGCTGTTCGGTTACAGCGTAAATTCAGGAAAGGGAAAGCCGACCAATTCTGAATTTATTGCTCTGATTGCGGATAAGTTCCGGCTGGAATACAGGATGAAGGGCTTTGGAATGGATGAATTCTCTGCATAACAGATATTGCGGAGGTGTTATAAGAAGCGTTTCCTCTTAAAAATAGCTTTTGTTTTTATTACTTTTATGCTACAATGGACAAAAGTCTATTATGTACGAAGGAGAGAGAATCCGATGAAGAGAATTGCTTATATTGCTTCCGAATGTGTTCCGTTTATTAAGACCGGAGGTCTGGCTGATGTTGTGGGGACACTTCCTAAGATTTTTGATAAAAAGGAGTATGATGTACGGATTATCATTCCTAATTATATGTGCATTCCTTCCAAATATAAAGAGAAAATGCGTTTTATTACAAACTTCCAGATGGATATTGGAGACCATTCGCAATATGTAGGAATTATGTATATGGAATATGAGGGAGTGCCGGTTTATTTTATCGATAACGAATTTTATTTTAACGGACTGGCTCCTTATGGCGATACCAAGTGGGATATTGAGAAATTCTGTTACTTTTCCAAGGCGGCATTATCGATTCTGCCGGTGATTGGTTTCCGGCCAGATATTGTACACTGTCATGACTGGCAGGCGGGCATGGTTCCGGTATATTTGAAGACCTTGTTTGCAGGGAATCCGTTCTTCGGCAGTATGAAGTCCATTATGACAATTCATAATTTACAGTTTCAGGGGAGATGGGACATTGAACATGTACGGTATTGCTCCGGTCTTCCGGATTATCTGTTTACAGCGGACAAATTAGAGCTTCATAAGGATGCTTCCATGTTAAAGGGCGGGCTTGTCTATGCGGATGTGATTACGACAGTAAGCAATACCTATGCATATGAAATCCAGACGCCATATTATGGGGAAGGCTTAGACGGTCTGTTACAGGCAAGAAACCAGTCTTTAGTGGGAATTGTCAACGGTATTGATTATGACACGTATAATCCGGAAAAGGACAAGCATTTAGCAAAGGCATACAATATTAAGAATTTTAAGAAGAATAAGGGAATGAATAAAACCGCACTCCAGAAGGAGCTGGGACTTCCGGTGGACAAGAGCCAGTTTGTACTGGGGATTATTTCCAGACTGACGGACCAGAAGGGACTTGATTTGGTGGATGCGGTGATGAATGATATCTGTCAGGACGGAGTGCAGTTTGTTGTGCTGGGAACCGGGGACAGGAGATATGAGGATATGTTCCGGTATTACCAGGGCATTCATCCGGCAAAGGTCAGTGCAAATATTTATTTTTCTGATGCGCTCTCCCATAAGATGTACGGTGGCTGTGATGCGATTTTGGTACCGTCCAGATTTGAGCCCTGCGGACTTACACAGCTGATGGCGCTCCGCTATGGTTCTCTTCCAATTGTCAGAGAAACAGGAGGTCTTAAGGACACGGTTATTCCTTACAATGAATTTGAACAGACGGGAACCGGATTTTCATTTGCTAATTATAATGCACAGGAGCTTTTGCATACCATTAATTATGCAAAAGAGGTTTATTATAACCAGAAAAAGAGCTGGGAGGATATGCAGGTACGTGCCATGAGCCAGGATTATTCCTGGGCAAGCTCAGCAAAAAAGTATGAGGAATTGTATAAATAGAGAAAAACGAGAGCCGCAGGCGGGAAAGCTGTCTGCGGTTTTGTGCAGCAGAAGGAGTAAAAAAGAATGGCTTTTGATGGAGTAGTGATTTCTAATATCGTAAAGGACATGAAGGAACGGCTGACAGGAGGCCGTATCTATAAAATATACCAGCCGGAAAATGATGAGATTAATCTGGTTATTAAAAATCTGGGAACCACCTTCCGGCTCATGTTAAATGCCAGCCCCACACTGCCGCTGGTGTATTTTTTGTCGGAGAATAAGGCGAATCCGGCTACAGCGCCTAATTTCTGTATGCTGCTCAGAAAGCATATCGGCAATGGAAGGATTGTGGGAATTGAGCAGCCTGGTTTTGAACGGATTATCATGATAGATATCGAGCATTTAGACGAAATGGGAGATTTGTGCAGAAAAAAGCTTGTAATTGAGCTGATGGGAAAGCACAGCAATATTATATTTATGGAGGAGAACGGGCGGATTGTGGACGCTATTAAGCGGATTGGCGCCCAGATTAGTTCAGTGAGGGAGGTGCTTCCCGGATATGACTATGTGCTGCCGCCAAATGAAAAGATGGACCCGTCAGAGGTTTCAAAGGAATATTTCCAGATGGTTATTTTAGAAAAAGCCATGAGTGTGGAAAAAGCCATTTATTCGTCTGTAACAGGCTTTTCCAAGCTGATTGCCGGTGAGCTCTGCTATGAGGCAGGGGTGGATGGCAATTTCAGCACGGACAGTCTTGCGGCGGGTAATAAGGAGGCATTGTGGGATGCTTTTTCCGAGCTGGTTGCCCGGGTGAAGGATGGAAATTATGAACCGGTAATTGTCTACAATGAGGATGAGCCGGTAGCATTTTCTTCCATTCCTTTAAAAATGTATGGCGACTTAAGGCAGGAATACTTTGGGGATATATCCGAGCTGCTGGCATGCTATTATGCAAAGAAGGACATTTATTCCCGAATCCGCCAGAAATCAACTGATTTGAGAAAGGTGCTGGCAACAGCGGTGGAACGGACATCCAGAAAATATGATATTCAGCGCAGGCAGCTGAAGGATACGGAAAAACGGGATAAGTACCGTATCTATGGAGAGCTGTTACAGACCTACGGATATGAGGTGCAGACCGGAGATAAGGAAGTCACGGTGATGAATTACTATACCAATAAGGAGGTAACGATTCCGTTAGACACCACCATGACGCCTGTGGAAAATGCGAACCGGTATTTTAATAAATATAATAAGCTGAAGCGTACCTATGAGGCTTCCCTGACACTGGTGGAGGAGAGCAAAAAAACGCTGGAACACCTGCTTTCCCTGCAAAACAGCATAGAGATTGCCACCTCCGAGGCAGACCTTGCAGAGATAAAGGAAGAGATGGTGATGGCAGGTCTCATAAAGGCAAAGCAGGGTAAAAAAAATGGAGTGAAGCAGGAAAAGAGTAAGCCGCTGCACTATATCTCATCAGACGGCTTCCATATGTATGTGGGCAAAAATAATCTGCAAAATGACCGTCTCACCTTTAAGACAGCGGGGACAAAGGACCTCTGGTTCCATGCCAAGGAGATGCCGGGCTCACATGTGATTGTAAAATTAGAGGGGGCAGAGGATGTGCCGGACGCCACCTATGAAGAGGCTGCCCGTCTTGCCGCCTATTACTCATCGGGAAAGACCAGTCCGAAGGTGGAGATTGATTATACAAGAAGAGGCAATCTTAAGAAACCGCCTCAGGCAAATCCCGGATATGTCATTTATCACACAAATTATTCCATGGTGGCACTGCCGGATATCAGGGGAATTGAGGAAGTGAAGGAGTAAAATGCAGGTTGGGAAAACCTTGTCTTGCATTTCTTTACATATTTGGTTATAATATATAAGTTAATTCATGTCTTTTTGTGGATTGGCTTATTATGATATTGGAAATCCAAATGGATGACTGGATAAAGTAGGTGAAACACTTGATAAAGAGTATGACAGGTTTTGGACGTGCAGAGAGCGTCACGAAGGACCGCAAGATTGTAATTGAAATGAAATCTGTGAACCACAGATATTGTGATTTGAATATTAAGATGCCGAAGAAATTAAACTTCTTTGAATCTGCGATTCGCAATCATTTAAAGAATTATATCGGAAGAGGCAAGGTAGATATTTTTATTACCTATGAAGATTATACAGAGAATAATGTCTGTGTAAAATATAATCCGGAGATTGCGGCTGAATATGTAAAGTATTTGCAGCAGATGGCAGAAACCTTTGAACTGCGGAGCGACCTGTCAGCAGTTACGCTTTCCAGATATCCGGAGGTCTTTACCTTAGAGGAGCAGTCTGAAAATGAGGAACAGCTATGGAAGGAATTTGTTGTGATTCTGGATGAGGCAGCGAACCAGTTTGTGGAGTCCCGCACCAAAGAGGGCGAAGCGTTAAAGGAGGATTTGCTTCAGAAGCTGGAGGGAATGTTGTCCATGGTGGATTACATTGAGTCAGTTTCTCCATCCCTGACAGAAGCTTACCGGAACCGGTTAGAGGCAAAGGTAAAGGAGCTGCTGGAGGGGGCAGGCATTGATGAGAGCCGTATTGCTACAGAGGTTACTATTTATGCGGATAAAATATGTGTGGATGAAGAGACAGTGAGACTTAGAAGCCACATTGAAAATACAAAGTCGATTTTGCTTGAGGGCGGTAATGTGGGGCGCAAGCTGGATTTTATCGCACAGGAGATGAACAGGGAGGCCAATACAATCCTTTCAAAAGCCAATTCCCTTGATGTTTCCAACAAGGCAATTGATTTGAAAACCGAGATTGAGAAAGTCAGGGAGCAGATACAGAATATTGAGTAGAGGGTGAAGCATATGAATAAAAAGGGCGTGTTGATTGTCATTTCCGGGTTTTCCGGTGTCGGCAAGGGGACAGTCGTTAAGAAGTTAATTGAGAAGTATCACTATAGTCTTTCTGTTTCTGCCACCACAAGAGAACCGAGACCCGGTGAAGTAGATGGAAAGGACTATTTTTTCAAGAGTGTGGCTGAGTTTCAGAATCTGATTGACTATAACGGATTTATTGAATGGGCACAGTATGTAGAGAATTATTATGGTACTCCCAGAAAATATGTGGAGGATGAATTAGCCAGCGGGCATAATGTGATACTGGAGATAGAGGTTCAGGGAGCTATGCGGATTAAGGAGCAGTATCCGGATGCGGTATTGATTTTCCTGACAGCGCCGGATGCACACAGTCTCAAGGAGAGATTGGAGGGCAGAGGTACGGAGGATGCCAGGGTAATTGCAAAGCGGTTAAAGCGTGCCTATGAAGAGACAGATGATATGGCAGAATATGATTATCTGGTTGTGAATGATGATTTGGAGACCTGTGTGGATAATGTAAATGCAGTTATTGTGGCAGAGAGCTTCCGGACAGCAAACAACCGGGAATATATTAAACAGACAAAAAATGAATTATTTGATATTCGAAAGGAGATTTTATCATGATACATCCATCTTATAGTGATTTAATGGAAGTTGTTAACAGCGAGGTTGAGCAGGGAGAACAGCCAGTGGTACAAAGCCGTTATTCCATTGTGCTTGCAACTGCAAAGAGAGCAAGACAGATTATTGCAGGAGAAGAACCTCTGGTAAAGGGAGAAGGCAGAAAACCATTATCCGTTGCCGTGGATGAGCTTTATCAGGGAAAGGTCAAAATTGTTGGAGACGATGAGGACGAATGATACTATCTGGTGGCAGGCAGGATATGCCTGCCATTTGTGTTGCCGTGCATATGAGAAAAAGCTTCGGCGAACCTTTTTGAGTCGTCGTGCATATGAGACAGCATTTAGGCTAGGAGGTTATATATGAAATTAGGGCAATTGTTAAATACATTGGAATATACATTGGTTCAGGGAAGTCCTGATACAGAGGTAACCGCAGTGGAGAACGACTCCCGCAGGGTGACAGAGGGGACGCTTTTTTTCTGTATTACCGGAGCTGTATTTGACGGACACAGCTATGCAAAGGATGTGGCGGATAAAAAGGCTTCTGTAATTGTGGTGGAAAAGGATGTTAACCTGGAGGAATATACAGAGATTGCAGTGGTAAAGGTAGCAGATACCCGGTATGCCATGGGAATAATCTGCGCTGCATTTTATGGGAATCCATCCGATAAGCTGACAGTGATTGGAATTACCGGCACAAAGGGGAAAACCACCACCACGTATATGATTAAATCCATGCTTGAAGCGGCAGGACATAAAACCGGGCTGATTGGAACCATAGAAAGCATTGTGGGAGATAAGGTAACCCCTGCCAATAATACCACACCGGAATCCATTGTCATGCAGAGAACCTTAAAGGAAATGGTGGATGCCGGTCTGGACAGCGTGGTAATGGAGGTTTCTTCCCAGGGGCTGATGCTTAACCGGGTGGCAGGTGTTTCTTTTGATTATGGTATTTTTACCAATTTATCAGAGGACCATATCGGACCAAATGAGCACAGGGATTTTGAAGAGTATTTAAGCTGGAAAGCCAAGCTGTTTACTATGTGTAAAACAGGAATTTTTAATATAGATGATGAACATTGTGACGAGATATTAAAGGGACATACCTGCCAGGTAATTACCTATGGCATAAAGGAGGGTGCGGATTATCAGGCAGAAAATTGGAAGCTTTACGAAAAGGATGGATGTCTTGGTATTTCCTATCATTTAGGCGGAAAATATCAGGAAGAGGTGGTGGTAAGCCTGCCGGGTGAGTTTTCTGTGCACAATTCCCTGTCTGCCATTGCAGTGGCAAAGGAGATGGGTGTGCCAATGGAAAAGATTCTGGAGATATTGCGGGATATCCATGTAAAGGGCAGGGTGGAGCTGATTCCGATTTCCGATGCCTTTACCATCTTAATTGATTATGCACATAATGCAGTGAGTCTGGAAAGTATTCTGACCACCTTGCGGGCTTATAATCCGGAAAGGCTGGTTGCCCTGTTCGGCTGTGGAGGAAACCGCTCCAAGGTGCGGAGGTATGAGATGGGCGAGGTGTCTGGGAAATTTGCAGACTTTACAATTATAACCTCCGATAATCCAAGGGATGAGGAGCCCCAGGCAATTATGGACGATATTAAGACCGGAATGGCAAAGACAGACGGAAACTATGTGGAGATTGTTGACCGGAAGGAAGCAATCCGCTATGCCATAATGAATGCCAGAAAAGGGGACGTCATTGTACTTGCCGGTAAGGGGCATGAGGATTACCAGGAGATTAAGGGTCGAAAATACCATATGGATGAACGGGATTTGATTAGAGAGATATTGGAGGAAGAGGATGTCACCAAAATATGCGGATATAATAATCGATATTTCGCATGAGGCGATTGACCGGACATTTCAGTACAGGATTCCGGAAGCTCTTGTGGAACAAATCAGGATAGGCACACAGGTGTCTATCCCTTTTGGTCGTGGGAATCATTTAAGAAGCGGATATGTGGTGTCCTTTTCGGACACACCGGCATTTGAGGAAGCCAGGCTTAAAGAAATTGCCGGTGTGAAGGAGGGAAGTGTTGCCATCGAAAGCGCATTGATTGAGCTGGCAGCATTTATTAAGGAGCGGTACGGCTCCACCATGATTAATGCATTAAAGATTGTTATGCCCATAAAGCAAAAGGTAAAGGGGCTGACCCATAAGGAGGTACGGCTTTTGGTGCCGGATGAGGAGGCGCAGAAGCTGTTAGAGCAGTACCGGAAAAAGAATGCCCGGGCAAAGGTGAGATTATTGACAGAGCTTATGGAGGACAGGGTGATTCCCTATGCCCTTGTTACAGGAAAGCTCAATATCTCTTCGTCTACACTGAGGGCAATGCAGGATGAAAATGTGATTGCCGTGGCGGAGGAGGGGTATTACCGGGATGTGATTGGAACTGAGGCGGAAAATGGGGAAGAGGTTATTCCCAATCCGGAGCAGCAGGAAGCCATATCAAGAGTTGTGGAGGATTACCGGAATGGACAGCCCGGCACCTATCTGTTAAAGGGTGTCACCGGAAGCGGAAAGACATTGGTGTATATTGAAATAATTGATGAAATTGTCCGGATGGGAAAACAGGCAATCGTACTGATACCGGAGATTGCGTTAACCTACCAGACTGTCAGGCGGTTCCGGAAACGGTTTGGAAACCGGGTGACGATTATGAACTCGAAGCTTAGCAGGGGAGAGCGCTATGACCAGTTTGAAAAGGCAAAGAACGGAGAGGTTTCCGTTATGATTGGACCGCGTTCCGCCCTGTTTGCGCCATTTAAAAATCTCGGCATTATTGTGATTGACGAGGAGCATGAAGCCACATATAAAAGTGAATATCCACCTAAATACCATGCCAGGGAGGTGGCAATCCACCGCGCCGGAATGGCAGGGGCGTCCGTTGTGCTTGGCTCGGCTACCCCTTCTGTGGAGTCCTATTACCATGCCCTGCAGGGTGACTATACGCTGCTGGGCTTATCCGGCAGGGCGAGGGAATCGGCAGCCCTTGCGGAAACCTCTGTGGTGGATTTACGGGAGGAGTTAAAGCGTGGAAACCGCAGCATTTTCAGCGACAGGCTGAAGAAGCTGATGGCAGACCGTCTCGGTAAAAAGCAGCAGATTATGTTGTTTTTAAACCGGCGGGGATTTGCAGGCTTCATTTCCTGCAGAAGCTGTGGTCATGTGTTTAAATGTCCCCACTGTGATGTGACCCTGACGGAGCATTTTTCGGGGACGGCAAAAGAAAAGCTGGTGTGCCATTACTGTGGTTATGAGCAGAAAAAACCGGCAGTTTGTCCGGAATGCCAGTCCAAGTATATTGCGGGCTTTGGAATCGGCACACAGAAGGTGGAGGAACAGGTGAAGGTTCTGTTCCCGGAGGCAAGGGTACTCCGGATGGATATGGATACCACAAGAAATAAGGATTCCCATGAGAAGATTTTGAGCCAGTTTGCCAACGGGGAAGCGGATGTTCTGGTGGGAACGCAGATGATTGTAAAAGGGCATGATTTTTCCAATGTCACGCTGGTGGGAGTGATTGCCGCAGACCTGACGCTGTTTGACAATGATTACAAATCAGCGGAGCGCACCTTCGATTTACTGACCCAGGCGGCGGGAAGAGCCGGCAGGGGGAGCCTTAAGGGAGATGTGGTAATTCAGACCTATGCGCCGGAGCACTATGCCATTAAGGCGGCGGCAAAACAGGATTACCAGGCATTTTATGAGGAGGAAAAAGCATACCGGAGCCTGCTTGGGTATCCGCCATTTTGCCATATGCTGGCGGTGTTTATGGAGTGTGACGGATATGAAACGCTGTGCCGGCTCTCAGAGGTATTAAGGGAAAAAATGGTACATTGGGGAAAAGAACAGAGAGTTCATGTAATTGGTCCCTGTGATGCAACCATTGCCAGGGTAAATGACCGCTACCGGAGGGTGATTTATCTGAAGGAAAAGCGGTATGAGGTTTTGGTGGAATTGAAGAACTTAGCGGAGCGGTTTTTGGAGGAGCAGCCGGAATATAAAGACTGTTTTGTAACCTTTGACTTTGACCCGGTGCATTCCTACTAGAATAAGTGACAAGCTTTGAATAGTGTGATACAATAAAAAAGTTGTTTCATCATTGAATTATATAGATAAAAGTTAGCAATGCTAACTGGATAACAGAGAAAAGAGGAGAAGAAAAATGGCAATAAGACAGATACGGTATGATGGTGATGATATCTTACGGAAGAAATGTAAAGAAGTAAAAGAGATGACAGAGCGGACAAAAACTCTGATTGACGATATGCTGGAAACAATGTATGATGCTGATGGCGTGGGTCTTGCGGCGCCACAGGTGGGAGTGCTGAAGCGGATTGTGGTTATTGATGTGGATTATGAAAACCCATATGTACTGATTAATCCGGTTATCGTGGAAAAGGATGGGGAACAGACCGGAGATGAGGGCTGCTTAAGCCTTCCGGGGAAGGTGGCGACAGTGACCCGTCCGAACCATGTAATCTGCAAGTGTCTGAATGAGAACATGGAGGAGGTAACCATTGAAGGGGAAGGACTTCTTGCCAGAGCAATCTGTCATGAGCTGGACCATTTGGAGGGTATCCTGTATAAGGATGTAGCAGACAGCCCGCTCCGGGAGCTGCGGTACAGGGACGAAGAGAACGAAGCGGAATAGATTTGGTAGCAGTTAGGTTGGTGATGAAATGAAGGTTGTATATATGGGAACACCGGATTTTGCGGTGAATACACTGGAGGCGGTTGTAAAAGCCGGCCATGAGGTGCTGCTGGTGGTGACCCAGCCGGATAAGGCAAAGGGACGGGGCAAGAAAATGGTGTTTACTCCGGTAAAGGAAAAGGCACTGGAATATAATCTGCCGGTGAGCCAGCCGGAACGGGTAAGGGATGAAGCGTTTATGGATGAATTGGAGCGTCTGAAGCCTGATGTGATTGTTGTGGCAGCCTTTGGGCAGATTTTGCCGGAGCGGATTTTGAACATTCCAAGGTATGGCTGTATTAATGTACATGCATCACTGCTTCCGGCGTACCGCGGCGCCGCCCCAATCCAGTGGGCAGTTATAGACGGTCTGGAGGAGACCGGTATCACCATTATGTATATGGAAAAGGGACTGGATACCGGAGATATCATCTGCCAGCGCAGAGTAAAGCTTTCCCCGGAGGAGACCGGTGGCTCCCTGTTTGAGCGCCTGGCAGTGGAAGGGGCAGACCTTCTTGTGGAGACATTAGAGCAGCTGGAAAATGGCACCGCAGTCAGGAGAAAGCAGGATGACAGCAAATCCAGCTATGCGAAAATGCTCTCAAAGGATATGGGACGTCTTGATTTTACACAGGACGCGGTTATATTGGAGCGTCTTATCCGGGGGCTTAATCCGTGGCCAAGCGCTTATACAAGAGTAAATGGGAAGACCCTGAAGATATATATGGCAGAGGTGCTGAAGGAAGAAGAGACAGCCGGACAGGAGGCAGAAGCCGGCAGGGTTATTGCTGTGGATAAGAAGAGCTTTACGGTGCGTTGTGGAAAAGGCGCCCTCCGTATTCTGAATCTTCAGCTGGAGGGAAAGAAACGGATGGATACCGCAGCTTTCTTACTGGGATATGATATTCATAAGGGAATGATACTGGGGGAGAACCAGGATAACGCATAAATTTCGGAGAGTGGTTATGGCAGAACAGGTAAACACCAGGCTTCTTGCATTGGAAACGCTGGTGGAAATAGAAAAGAAAAATATATTTGTAAAGGATGCCCTGCATAAACTGCTGTTCCAGAAACAGTTTTTAAGCAAGCAGGACCGGGCATTTATAACAAGGCTTGTGGAGGGTGTGACAGAATACCAGGTAAGGCTTGATTATGTCATTAACTGTTACAGCCGGACAAAGGTAAATAAATGTAAGCCTCTGATTCGCTGTGTGCTGCGGCTGGGGGTTTACCAGATGCTGTATATGGAGAGTGTACCGGATGAGGCGGCGTGTGATGAATGTGTAAAGCTTACAAAGAAAAAGGGGTTCCAGAATCTTTCCGGCTTTGTAAACGGGGTATTGCGCAGTGTGGCACGCAGTAAGGATGCTATTGTCTTTCCCGCGAAAGAGGAGGACAGGAAGGCATATTTGTCCATTGCATATTCCATGCCCCAGTGGATTGTGGAACGGATGCTGGAATGGTATGGCAGCGAAAAGACAGAGAGCATATTACAGGCATCCCTGGAGACGCCGGGTATTACGGTGCGGGTTAATACCGCTAAGACATCAAAGGAAGAGCTGGTAAAGAAATTAAAGGACAGCAATATAGAAGTGACGGATGGATACTATGTTCCGGAAGCACTGCATTTAAATAAAATTAATTATGTGGGAAGAACTCCGGGATTTAAGCAGGGAGAATTTTTTGTACAGGATGAGAGCTCCATGCTGCTGTATCATGCGGCGGGCATAGAAAATAACAGCACAAAGCCTCTTAAGATATTGGATTTGTGCGCTGCTCCCGGCGGCAAGAGCACACATTTTGCCCAGATGCTTGGAGATAAGGCGCAGATTGAGGCAAGGGATGTTTCCGGTAAAAAGCTTGCTTTGATTGAGGAAAATATAGAGCGCATGGGACTTTCCAATATCCGGACCGTCCTCTGGGATGCGTTGGTTTTGGATAACAGTAAGAAGGAATGGGCGGATATTGTGATTGCAGATTTGCCATGCTCCGGCTTTGGTATTATCTCGAAAAAAAATGACATTAAATACCATATAAAGGAACAGCAGCTGATAGAGCTTGCCAATCTGCAGAGAACCATTTTAACTAACGCTGCGGAGTATGTAAAGCCGGGCGGAATCCTGCTGTACAGTACCTGTACCATTAATCCGGAGGAGAACAGGGAAAATGCGGAATGGTTTTTGGAGCACTTTTCCTTTGAGAGAGCCGGACTTGAGATGACATTGCCGGAAGCGTTAAGGGGCAGTGTTGTGAAGGGCAATATGCTGCAGCTTCTTCCGGGAGAGGTAAAATGTGACGGATTTTTCATTGCAAAATTTCGCAAAGGATAGAAAGAGAACGGGATATGGACATTAAATCAATGACATTGGCAGAACTTACAAAATATATAGAGGAGCAGGGATATCCAAAGTTCCGGGCAAAGCAGATATACGACTGGTGTCATGTGAAGCTGGTGCGGAATGTGGAGGAAATGACGAATATTCCAAAGGATATCCGGCAGAAGCTTTCAGAGGATTTTGTTGCATTAGAGGCAGTGGAGAGACTGGAGTCCCGGATAGACGGAACGAATAAATTTGTTTTTCGGCTGGATGATGGCAATGTGATTGAGAGTGTATTTATGCCGTATAAGCATGGAAATTCCGTGTGCATTTCCTCCCAGGCGGGATGCCGGATGGGATGCAGGTTCTGTGCGTCTACGCTGATGGGATTAAGCCGGAATCTGACACCATCGGAGATGCTTGACCAGATATATGCCATTACAAGGATTACCGGGCAGAGGGTTTCCAATGTGGTGGTGATGGGCACCGGTGAGCCGCTGGATAATTATGACAATCTTTGCCGCTTTATCAGGCTCCTGACAAATGAAGACGGACTTCATATCAGCCAGCGGAATGTGACAGTTTCCAGCTGTGGGCTTGTACCGGAAATCTACCGGCTGGCGGATGAAGGGTTTGCCATTACCTTTGCGTTGTCGCTGCATGCGCCTACAGATGAAAAGAGGAGGGCGCTTATGCCCATTGCCAATCAATATACCATAGCACAGGTGATGAATGCCTGCCGTTATTATTTTGACAAAACCGGGCGTAGAATTACCTTCGAATATTCCCTGGCTGCCGGTGAAAATGACACGGCAGAGGATGCCAGACAGCTGGTATCCCTGTTGAAGGGCTTTCCGTGCCATGTGAATTTGATACCGGTCAACCCGGTGAAAGAGCGGGATTATGTGCGGGCAGACAAGAATTCTATTGAAAAGTTTAAAGTTTTGCTTGAAAAAAATACAATTAATGTTACTATTAGAAGAGGTATGGGCAAAGATATTGATGCTGCCTGTGGACAGCTCCGGAAAGCCTATATGCAGGAGAACAGGTAAAGGAGGGTTTCGATGTGATATCCTATGGCAAAACAGATATTGGTATGATAAGAAGCATGAATCAGGACAGTATCTTCTTTTCTGACAAAAGCATCGGCAATCTTCCGAATCTATACATTGTTGCTGACGGAATGGGAGGGCACCAGGCGGGAGATTATGCTTCCGCACATGCGGTTTCCTGGTTTGTGGAATATGTGAAGAACTGCCAGTATGTGAATCCCATAACCATATTGAAGACGGGAATTGCAAAGGTGAATGATATGCTTTTGCAAAAGGCAGCCGGGCATAATGAACTAAAGGGAATGGGTACAACATTTGTAACCGCCGTTGTACTGAAGGATAAAATGTATGTGGCGAATATCGGAGACAGCAGGCTCTATGTAATGGGAGAGGAAGCAAAGCAGATTACGCTGGACCATTCTTTAGTGGAGGAATTAATCCGGACCGGACAGCTGGACCGGCGAAGGGTAAGATTCCATCCGGAAAAGAACATTATTACAAGGGCACTGGGGACGGGAAATGAAGCCGTACCGGATTTTTTCGAGATTGTTTTGCAAAAAAAAGAAAAAATATTGCTATGCACAGATGGATTGACCAACATGATTGAGGATGACGAGATAAGAGACATTGTAATGCAAAAGCAATTTTTAGATAAAATTTGTGACCAGTTGATAGAACGAGCCAATTATTATGGAGGTAAGGACAATATTGGTGTTGTTGTAGCAGAGCAGACATTGAATGAGGTGTGAAAATATGTTTGAACAGGGAATGATAATTCAGAATAGATATGAGATTATAGAAGAGGTTGGCTCCGGCGGCATGAGTGTCGTGTACAAGGCAAAATGCCATGTATTAAACCGTTTTGTGGCAATTAAAGTATTAAAGCCGGAATTTAGTGATGACAAGAGCTTTGTCAGCAAGTTCCGGATTGAGGCGCAGTCTGCGGCAGGACTTTCCCATCCGAATATCGTGAATGTGTTTGATGTAGGGGAAGAGAATGGCTATTATTATATTGTCATGGAATTAGTAGAGGGAATCACCCTGAAGGAATATATCCAGCAGAATGGGCGTCTGCCATACCAGACCGCTCTCGATTTTATCATGCAGATTTGTGCGGGTATTGAAGTGGCGCATGAACATCACACCATTCATCGTGACATCAAACCCCAGAACATTATTGTCTCAAGAAATGGAACCTTAAAGGTAACAGATTTTGGAATTGCAAAAGCGGCAACCTCGAATACAATTGCCTCAAGTGCAATGGGAAGTGTGCATTACATATCACCGGAGCAGGCAAGGGGCGGTTATTCAGATGAGCGTTCTGACATTTACTCCCTGGGTATCACATTATATGAAATGCTGACGGGAAGGGTTCCCTTTGAGGGAGAAAACAATGTTACGGTTGCATTGATGCATATACAAAGTGAAATGATTCCTCCAAGAGAGTATTACCCGGATATTCCGGTGGGACTGGAGAAAATCGTATTGAAGGCAACCCAGAAAAAACCAGAGCGCAGATATTTAACCACTAATGCCATGCTGGCAGATTTGCGCAAGGTTGCCATGGACCCAAATGCTGATGTGGGAAATATGGGTGTGGTGATGACCAATAATGCTCCGACAATCCAGATTTCCGAGGATGAGCTGGCGGCAATCAAAAGCTCTTCAAACCAGCCGGAGGGCATTTCCATGTTCCCTGTTAATAAGACCAGCTCCGAGTTAGATGAGGCAAATGAGGCGTTGGAAAGCTTATACAATGATGAGGATGACTATCTGGATGACGAAGATGAGGATGATGATTCTTTGTTTGATGAAGAGGATGAGGATGACAAAAAAGGCGATTTGGACCCTAAGATGGAGAAAATCATTACCATTGGAGCCATTGCAGCCACAGTAATTATAGCGATTATCATTATTGTTGCCATTGCATCGGTTACAGGTGCATTTAAGAAGGATAAGAAGACAACAGAAGAGCCAACGGTAACAGAAGAAATTATAACAATGATAGATGTGGTTGGAATGGAAGAGGCAGAAGCCACAAAGGTACTGGATGAAGCTGGTATTGCCTATGAGATTGAACGGGAATATTCAGACAAATTTGAAGAGGGTCTGGTTGTGAGCCAGAGCATCTTAGAGGGACAGACGGTGGATGAGGACGAAAAGGTAAAAATTGTCATCAGCAAGGGAATTGAGGAGGCAGATGTTCCCGATGTTGTAGGCAAGACCCCGGATGAGGCAAGGACTCTGCTTACCGCTGCCGGCTTTGTGGTGGAAGAGGACGAGGAATATGATGATGAGGTGGAAGCAGGTAAAATTATCAGCCAGACACCAAGCGGGGAGACAAAGGCAGCCAAGGGCTCTACCGTTACGATTGTAGTCAGCAAGGGAAAAGAAGTGAAGGTGGCAACGGTTCCGGACCTTAAGAAGAAGACGGTGACAGAGGCGGAATCCGCATTATCAGAGGTGAAGTTAAAGCTTGGAAATGTTACCCAGGAATACAGTGATACCATTGCAGAGGGCAAGGTAATAAGACAGAGCATTGCTGCCGGTACAGAGGTTAAGGAAGAGACCGCAGTTGATATTACAATCAGTAAGGGAAAAGAGCCGAAGGTAAAGACCTATACGGCAACCTTTTCAGGCTCCATCAGCAATAATGGTTATGACTTTGAAGAGGGAGAAGCCGTTTATGTCAAACTGACCTTAAAGGTTGGTGACGCAACCTACGAAATTATATCGGATTATTATCAGGAAAACTCATTCCCAATCCAGCTGTCCGGTTTGCCGGCTATAGAGGGCTTAACCAGTAAAAATGGTACGCTGAGTTATAGTGTCCAGGATGAAAATGGCACGAATATAACAGGCAGCTTCTCCTCCTCAGGCAAAGCTACAATAAAGGAAGTAGAGCAATAGATGCAGGGGAAGATTATTAAAGGGATTGCAGGATTTTACTATATACATGCGGGACATTGCATTTATGAATGCAAGGCAAAGGGAATTTTCCGCAGCCGGAATATCAAGCCTTTAGTCGGTGACAATGTGGAGATAACCGTATTGGATGAGGAAAAATGTCTGGGAAATATCGAGAGGATTCTGCCCCGTACCTCCCAGCTGATTCGTCCGGCGGCTGCCAATGTGGACCAGGCGCTGGTGGTGTTTGCAGCAGCAGCTCCGGAACCGAATTTTAATCTGTTGGACCGTTTTCTGATTATGATGGAAAAGCAGGAGGTTCCGGTTATTATATGCTTTAATAAGACTGATTTGGTGGAGGAGAAGAAGCTGGCACGGTATGAAGAGATATATGCAAAAAGCGGATATCCTGTAATTTATGCCAGCACCTATGAGGAGCATGGGATGGATATTCTGCTGGATGTCTTAAAGGGGAAAACAACTGCGCTGGCAGGTCCCTCCGGTGTGGGAAAGTCCTCCATAATGAATATGCTGAATCCGGATGCAAACATGGACACCGGGGTTATCAGCAGGAAAATTGAGAGGGGAAAGCATACCACCAGGCATTCCGAAATTCTTCCGGTGGGCGAGGACACATATCTGATGGATACGCCGGGATTTAGTTCGGTATATTTCTATGACATACAGCCTGAAGAGCTTAAATATTACTACAGGGAATTTGAGGAATATGAGCCCTATTGTAAATTTGGCGGCTGTAACCATATCGGAGAGACGGAGTGCGGAATTAAACAGGCAGTGGAGGATGGGGAGATTCCCCGTTCCCGTTATGATAATTATAAGCTGTTTTTTGAAGAGATAAAGGACAGCAAGCGTTTTTGAGGAAAGGGTAGAAGAGATGAACTATTTAGCACCATCGGTATTGTCAGCAGATTTTTCAGCTTTGGGAGAGGAGATTGCAGCGGTTGCAGCAGCAGGAGCAGAAGTCATTCATTTGGATGTTATGGACGGACAGTTTGTTCCCAATATTTCTTTTGGCGCACCGGTAATCGCTTCGGTGCGAAAGGTGACAGATGCCCTGTTTGACGTGCATCTTATGATTGAAGAGCCTGTCCGTTATCTCGAAGCCTTTAAAAAGGCGGGAGCAGATATTATTACGGTTCACTATGAGGCGTGTGCTGATGTGAAAGCCACATTGGAGCAGATTAAGGCTATGGGCTTAAAGGCAGGATTGGCGGTTAGTCCGGATACTCCGGCTTCTGTAGTGGAGTCCTTTATACCTCTGGTGGATATGATTCTGGTGATGAGCGTGTATCCCGGTTTTGGAGGACAGAGCTTTATTGCGGGCAGCCTGGATAAGGTTCGTGCAGTTAAGGAAATGGCAGCAAAAGCGGGAAAAGAGGAAATGTGGATTGAGGTTGACGGTGGAATCGGTGCCGGGAATATCAGGGAAGTAAAGGCGGCAGGAGCCAATGTTCTGGTAGCCGGTTCGGCTGTATTTAAGGGAAATGCGGCTGAAAATGTCAGGAAATTAAGGGAGTATATTCAGGATTAGGAGCAGCAATATGCATCATGTGTTAATTGTGACAGGCGGACATCTGAATATTGATTTTGCAAAAGCATACAGTAAGACCTTATCAATTGATAGGGTCTTTGCTGTTGACAAGGGTCTGGAATATGTGGACTGCATGGGTCTTGTTCCGGACTATATTGTGGGTGATTTTGACACAGTGGACAAAAAGCTGCTGGCAGCTTATGAGAAGCGGATTGCCGCAGGGGAGCTTCCGGCTTATCTGGAGCGCTATCCTGCGAAAAAGGACGCCACGGATACCGAATTGGCAGTTATGGAAGCAATAAAGGAACGGGCAGGGCAGATTACAATTTTGGCAGCCACAGGAAACAGAATAGACCATATGCTTGCAAATCTGGGCTTACTGCTCCAGGCAGCAGAGGAAAATATAGAATGCCATATAGTGGATGAAACAAACCGGATTCGTCTGCTGCAGGCGGGAAAATGCTGTAGAATAGAAAAAAGGAATCAGTTTGGATTATATCTTTCACTGATTCCCATAAGTCCGGTAATAAAAGGTCTGACCATTACCGGGGTTATGTATCCACTCAACAATAAAACAGTAAGGCAGGGCAGCAGTCTTACTGTCAGCAACCAGATTCAGGAGGAAGCTGCCATGATTACCTGTACTGAAGGAGAGCTTCTGGTGATAGAGAGCAGGGATGGGTGAAACCATCCTTATTTTTTCTTACGCTTATCCTCTTTGGCATGTTTTGCGGTATCCTTCTTTGAGCCTTCCTTTTTAGGATGCTTTGTATCTTTTGAGTCTTTTGTATCTTTTGTATCTTTTGTATCTTTTGTTTCTTTTACCAGGGCTGTCTGGTTATTATCCATAATCGGTGTAATATACTGTGATTCGTAATAATGATAAAGCGCCTTATATTCTTCGCTGAAGCTGTCGTTTGCATGTCCGTGCATCTCATCAAAATCCCGGTCATTTCCCACACGTTTTACAATGTGAAGGGAAATGTTGGCACAGTGGGAGGAAATACGCTCAAAGCTGGTTACAAGGTCCACCAGGGCAATGCCCCCTTCAATACCGCACTCACCGGACTGTAACCGTTCCACGTGATGCGCCTTTATGGTCTCCTTTAATTTATCAATGGTTTCTGCCAGCGGTTCAATCCGGATAGCAGCGGCAGCATTGTCATGCTTGAACGCTTCAAAGGTGGTTTTCATGGCGTTGCCTACAGCTGTGATGATGGTATCAACTTCTTTATGCCCGGCAGGTGAGAAATGGATATCCTGTGCATTTTTGTCCTGTGCCACATAGAAAATGTTAATACAATGGTCACCCATCCGTTCAAAATCGCTGACGGAATTTAAAATCTCCGATACCACCAGCCGGTCATCTGTGGAAAGCCGTTTGGAGTTGATTTTTACAATGTAAGCGGAGAGAGCGCTCTCACATTTATCGATAAAGGATTCGTTTTCCTCCAGCAGTGCCTGCTTAGACGGGTCATAATTGTAAATTAATCCGGTTGCAATCTGGTAATTTTCATAGATTGCGTCAGCCATGGAGGCAATTACATGCTTACACTGCTCCAACGCAATGGTAGGTGTATTGAGGAGCATATCGTCCAGAGTTTCGAGCTCCTTATCTGTCTTGGAGATATCATCATCTCCAAGGATTTTACCGGTGAGGCTTCCAAGCTGCTGGCTGAATGGCAGCAGCAGTACACTGGTGAGAAAATTAAACAAAAAGTGTACATTTGCTATATCACCACGGTTTACTGTATCATTCCAGAAGCTTATTCCCACTGTATAATAGATACCATAAATAATGGCGGTGAAGATAACCGCCCCTATAATATTGAAGAAAAGGTAGCTTAAGGATACCCGCTTTGCCTTTTTGTTTGCACCGATGGAGCCGAGGATAATCGTCATGCATTTTCCAAGGTTTTGTCCGATAATAATCGGAACAGCGGTGGCATAGCTGACGCTTCCGGTGGCGGATAATGCCTGTAAAATACCTACAGAGGCAGAGGAGCTCTGGATAATTGCCGTAATTACAAGACCGATTAAAATGCCAAGAAAGGGATTGCTGAAGGAGGTAAATGCATTCTGGAAAGCTTCGGAATCCTTTAATGGAGCAAATACAGATTCCATGGTGGTCATTCCGTAGAACAACACACCCATGCCGACCATGATTCCCGCAACATCCTTTGCCTTTTTCTTCTTTGTAAACAGCAGGATAAATGCGCCGACTCCCACCAGCATTGGTGCAAAGGAAGAAGGCTTTAACAGCGTTAAAATCAGATTATCAGAGCCTAAATCACCGAGACGGAGAATCTGGGCAGTTACGGTACTACCCACATTTGCACCCATGACAACCGGAATTGCCTGGGCAAGCTTCATAATGCCGGCGTTTACAAATCCAATCAGCATAATGGTGGTAGCGGCAGAGCTCTGGATGATGGCTGTCACACCGGCACCTAATCCCCAGCCCTTGATAAAGCCCACTCCTTTTCGTTTACTGGTGGTTAATTTCTCCAGAATCCGTTCCAGACCGGAGCCCGCCAGTTTTTCAAGGGAAGAACCCATAAGATTCATTCCGTATAAAAAGAGCCCGATACCTCCAAGAAGCTGTAAGATTGATAGTATATCCATTTCCGTATCCTCCAAAATTTGTTTTATCCATTTAACGTATAATTAACAATAGGTGTAAATAAACAGATAATTGTTAAGACAATATAAAATGTAAGTAAAATAAATCGTAAAACACAACCCCTATTATATGATGTTTTCCAATGTTTGTCACTACGTAATTTTAATAAGATTTTATCTGTCAGAACAGAATAGCTGGATTTTTTCTGAAATATATGATACTATAGCTTACTGAACTGACTTATGGAATTGTGGCATGTTTTTGCTGCCGGTTTTTGTTTCATAAGATAAATAGGATTAAGGAGAATAAAAGTATGAATAGTTCATTAGTATGGATTTTGCTTGCATTTGCCGTCTATATGGTTGTAATGATTGTGATTGGCGCCATGTATGCAGGAAAAACAAAAAATTCAGAGGACTTTTTCTTAGGAGGAAGAAATCTAAACGGATGGGTGGCAGCGTTATCTGCCCAGGCGTCTGACATGAGCGGCTGTCTCTTATACACATCTCCGAGCCCACGAGACTCGACGTCATCTCGT
>UQXF01000044.1 GCA_900544905.1 uncultured Clostridium sp. | reverse complement strand
GCTCAGCAGCCTGTTGTCTGGTAATAGACTTGTCGATGAAACGGTTAATAACAGTTAAAGTTTTCAATTGTTTTTGAGACAATGTAATCTTACCTTCTTTCATAACCTTTATAGTTTATCAAAAAGTGACATTATCTCAAGTGAATCCTAGGGAGACATTATCATAAGTTAATAACACGTTGCCGTGGAAAAGATTTGACAAAATCTATTGTCTTTATTATACTATACACATTAAGGCGCTGATAAGAATAAGTAGTAACAGGCAGTCCCATACAGAAAGGTGCCGGATGATGAGAGGACCATGGAAGACCTGTTATGAATACCTCTTTGAGCCGCATACCCAACGGAAGCCAGACTGTTATGTATTAGGATAACAGAAGCTGGATATATCCCAGTAGGCTATGCCGGTTGATATCCGTTACCATATCCGGTATTTTATTTAGCAGAATACCTGTTGAGGCGGCAGATGTGAATCTGTTGTGAATTTAGGTGGTAACACGGGGAATCTCGTCCTATAGATTAGGATGGGATTTTTTTTGTGGCGCCAGCCACGACCGGAGTGAAACATAGCCGAGATGCAGGGCGAAGAAAAAGAAAGTGAGGAAGAGAAAATGACAGTTTATGACGAGCTTGTGGCAAGAGGTCTGATTGCACAGGTGACAGATGAAGAGGAGATTAAAGAGTTAATTAACAACGGAAAGGCTGTATTTTATATCGGATTTGACCCTACAGCAGACAGCCTTCATGTGGGACATTTCATGGCATTATGTCTGATGAAACGCCTTCAGATGGCTGGAAATAAGCCAATCGCATTAATCGGCGGAGGTACTGCCATGATTGGTGACCCGTCCGGACGTACAGATATGAGACAGATGATGACAAGGGAGACAATCCAGCACAATTGCGACTGCTTCAAGGAGCAGATGAGTAAATTCATTGATTTTTCTGAGGGAAAGGCGATGATGGTAAACAATGCAGACTGGCTGTTAGACCTTAATTATATTGAGGTACTCCGGGAGGTGGGAGCACATTTTTCCGTTAATAATATGCTGCGGGCAGAGTGCTATAAGCAGAGAATGGAAAAGGGCTTAAGCTTCCTGGAATTTAACTATATGATTATGCAGAGCTATGATTTTTATGCCTTGTACCAGAAATATGGCTGTAACATGCAGTTTGGAGGAGATGACCAGTGGAGCAACATGTTAGGCGGCACAGAGCTGATTCGTCGTAAGCTTGGGAAGGACGCCTATGCCATGACCATTACCCTGCTTCTCAATTCTGAGGGTAAGAAGATGGGCAAGACCCAGTCCGGTGCAGTATGGCTTGACCCAAATAAGACTTCTCCGTTTGATTTTTACCAGTACTGGAGAAATGTAGATGATGCAGATGTGTTAAAATGTCTGCGGATGCTTACATTCCTGCCGCTGGAGCAGATTGACGAGATGGACAAATGGGAGGGAAGCCAGTTAAATCAGGCAAAAGAAATCCTTGCATTTGAGCTTACTAAGCTTGTACACGGAGAGGAAGAGGCAAATAAGGCTCAGGAGAGTGCGAGAGCACTGTTTACCGGTGGAAATGCTGCCAATATGCCTACCACCACATTGACTGCTGCAGATTTCAATGAGGAGGGTAAAATCGGAGTTCTTGACCTTTTAGTAAAGGCAGAGCTTGTGACCTCCAAATCAGAGGCAAGACGCGGCATCCAGCAGGGCGGTGTCACCGTAAACGGAGATAAGGTAAATGACCCATTTACGGTATATGAAAAGAGCGATTTTGCAGAGGATTTCGTTTTGAAGAGAGGTAAAAAGAACTTCAGAAAGATTGTTGCCGAGTAACAATACGTATTTGGCGGATAAAAAGCCGCATCATCCGGTTAAGCATATACATACCGGATGATGCGGTAGTTTTTTGCGTGATACAGACATTCTCAGGTCAGTTCTGCAATCTTGCTGACGCCTACGTAAATCTGGGAAATTTTGTACCATGTAGGATAATCCACAATTCCGGTGGCAGGCAGGTTAAAGATGGACTGGAACTGCTGGACTGCCGCCTTTGTACCTTCCCCATAGCTGCCGTCTACGGCAATTGTTGGAATAGAAGGATAGTTCTGTGCTATCCGGTTAAGCTGTTCCTGCAGCATTCTCACCTTATCCCCGGTGGAGCCCACTGACAAGTCATATCCGGGCCAGGAAGCAGGAATGCCGGCAATCTGCTCTGCTTCATTAATATACATGTCATCTCCGTAATAGTTTCTTATGATTTCAATGGCGGTATAGCCCTGGTCTCCCAGATATTTGGAACCCCACTGGCTCATCCAGTTTGGACAGGTCACCCGTTTTCCGTCACAGTACTGGGTCAGTATTGGCTGGCTCACATTTGGTCTTGACAGATAATTGGCAAAAATGGTGTCCACCACCTGGGAAATGTTTTCATATACGGTTTTCTGGTACATCCATTTATGGTCAAAGGCTGTAGAACTGGTAATGGTAAAATCGTAGCCTTTTCCACGGTACCACTCCGTATAAACCCGGTTCAGGGTGAAGGATATAATAGCCAGTACATTGGCGGTGATGGAGGACTCCGGCCAGGTGGCATAGATTTCGCAGGACGCCACATTTTTAATATAATCCTTATAAGGGACATAGTAATCCGTTGCAGTGGTATCCGTAGGCGCACCGTCATGGACAATAATGTATTCCGGCACTACTACCTTGCTAAGTACAATTTCTCCCCGCTCATCCATGGGCTTGATTTCAGCCTCGGCAATTTTAGGAGGGTAGAATTCCCAGAGCGTGTGCCCTCCAATAACTGTGGGATTATATAGCTGTTCACTGGTGACAGACGGCGTCATACGGATATTCTGAAGTCCCAGCTCACCGGAAAGAATCTGTACCCCGGTAATGATGGTGTCATCATAGCCCTCTGCCGATATCTTAAGGTTGTATTCACTGTAGGGCTGGTTATCCGATGGCGCCAGGGAAAATTCCAGGGGAGGGGCAGCCAGCTCGATGTTGGAGGTTTTTCCGTTGCTGTCGGTTTCTAACTGCTCAATTGTCTGGTTGGGATTTCCGCTGCTTGCGATTTCTATCCTTGCATTCCGTACAGGTATCTGGTTATCCTCAGAGATTGCGTTTATCTGTAAATAACCCTTATCAATATTTTCCTGTGCCGCTCTCAAATATTTTCTTAATCTCATATAGAAATCCTTTCCTTGCAAAACGCAAAAAAGCATATTTTTATTATCATATGTAAAAGAATTCGGATTGTGACTTGAAATCGTTCTCACATTAATTTATAATAAAAATTATTATAAAAACGGAGGATTCATAAATGAACATAAATGAAATTGCTGCCCTGGCAGGGGTTTCCCGCGCCACGGTATCCAGATATTTGAATAACGGCTATGTGAGTGCTGAAAAAAAGGAACAAATCCGCAAGGTGATTGAAGAAACCGGATATCAGCCATCCGCCCAGGCGCAGATGCTGCGCACCAAAAAAACAGGATTAATCGGCGTTATTCTGCCAAAGATTAATTCCGATTCCGTCAGCCGCATGGTACACGGAATCAGTAATATATTAGCGGAAAAAGGGTATCAGCTGCTGCTTGCAGACACCCATAGTGATATAAAGGAAGAGATACGGTATTTAAAGCAGCTGCGGCAGAATCATGTGGATGGAATTATTCTGATTGGAACGGTATTTACAAAGGAGCACCTAAGGATAATGAAGGAAATCACAATACCGGTTGTGGTTCTGGCACAGTGTGTCAAAGAATACTCCTGTGTATATTATGATGATTACGGCGCAGCTAAGGAGTTGACAAAGCGGGCTTTAAAAACCGGCAAAAATCCTGCATTTATCGGTGCAGTTTCCGAGGATGAGGCAATCGGACAGGAGCGCCTGTATGGATTTCTGGATGCCAATTTTGAGCTTGACTGCGCTATAAAGGATGGTTATTGTACAAATGGAGCATTTACAATAGAAAATGGGTACGAAAGCGCCAGAAAATTATTGGAGATGGATTCTGAAATCGATACCCTGATTTGTGCAACGGATAAAATTGCCATAGGCGCCATGATGTATTTAAAGGAATGTAACAGACGGATTCCGGAGGATGTCCAGATTGCAGGCTTCGGTGACAATCTGGTGGCAAGGGTCTGTGACCCGAGGCTTACATCGGTACACTTTTATTATAAAACCAGCGGGGAAGAGGCTGCTAAAATGCTCATAAACATGATTGAGGATTCCCAGTCTGTCCGCAAGGAAATGAAAATGGGATATCAGCTCATAGAAGCCGGAACCTTAAGAAAGTAAAGCGTCCGGTCCTTCTTTCGGCTGATGTTACCCTTGAGGATTCCCGCTATATTAGTTTTTATCGCATTTTATATTGATAAAATAGAGCATACAACCGATAAATACCATGCCTCCCAGCACATTGCCGATGGTAACAGGAATGAAATTCTGTAGTAAGCCCCCTATATCCAGGGCTTCCAGCTGTCCGGCAGTGATGCCGTATAATTCCTCTGCTTTTGCAGTGTATGCCGGATTAGAGGCAGCCAGAATACCAATAGGTATATAATACATATTTGCTACAATATGCTCAAAACCGCCAACCACAAAGGCAAAAATAGGAAACCACACACCCAGAATCTTGCCGGGAGCCTCTTTGGCAGCAGTACTCATTAAGATTGCCATACATACAAGAAAGTTACAGAGAATACCTGAGGTAATACCCTTAAGAGGTGTAATGGAAGCTTTGGAAAGGGCAACCTTGATTGTGTAAGCCCCCAGTGCGCCATCGCTGTAATTCAGATTTCCGCTGTAAAAGACAAGGAAATCAATAATCAGGGAACCCACAAGATTTGACAGGTACACAACACAAAGATTGCGGAGCAGGGAAGTAACCTTGATTCGTTTATCCAGGGCAGCCATAATCATTAATGTGTTACCGGTAAATAATTCGCCGCCCACAAAGACAATCATCAAAAGTCCTACCGGGAAAATCACACCAGCTACGGTTCTCGCAATTCCCACATCTGCAATGCCATGGACAGCAGTATTGCTGGCAGCTCCTCCCAACGCAATAAACATTCCCGCCATAATGCCCAGGGCAATCATTCTGGATAGCTTTAGATTTGCCTTGTTTACGGCGCTGTTCATGTTTAATTCAATTATTTCCTTTGGGGTATTCATTTGTCTTGTTTCTCCTCTCATCTGTTTGTTTTTGATAATTATTTCAAATAAAAAACTACCAAAATAATATCATTTTCCCGGCAAATATGCAAGTTTTACAGAATTTCCCATATGTATAAAAATTCATACAATCCAATTGGTTTTATTTGTCAAAGAAAACGTTTTATGGTATAGTAAATAAGTTGTATTGTGCTTAAAAGTAATAGTTGGAAATGGAGGGCATGCTATGTCAGAATTAACCAAGGTTGTATTAGATGCAATGGGTGGAGATAATTCACCGGGAGAAATGGTTCTCGGGGCTGTAAATGCAGTGAAGGAAAAAAAAGATTTATTTGTATATATAGTGGGACCGGAGGAGAAAATCAAGAGTGAGCTTGAAAAATATGAGTATCCAATGGAACAGATTGAAATTGTGCACGCACCGGAGGAAATCACGTGTCATGATACCCCGGTAAATGCAATCCGGACGAAAAAGGAATCCTCCATGGTTGTAGGTCTTCGGATGGTTAAGGACGGGAAAGCAGATGGTTTTGTGTCTTCCGGTAATTCCGGAGCAATTCTGGTGGGCGGACAGGTACTGGTCGGAAAAATGAAGGGAATTGAGAGGGCACCTCTTGCCCCGGTTGTTCCCACCATGAACGGGGTTACGCTTTTAATTGACTGCGGAGCCAACGTGGATGCAAAGCCCAGCAATCTGGTACAGTTTGCAAGAATGGGCTCTATCTATATGGAAAATGTTATCGGGGTTAAGAATCCCCGGGTTGGAATTGTGAATATCGGTGCAGAGGAAGAAAAGGGAAATGCTTTGGTAAAGGAGACATTTCCGCTGCTGAAGGAATGTAAGGATATTAATTTTATTGGAAGCATTGAGGCGAGGGATTTCCCAAATGGTGTGGCAGATGTTGTGGTTACCGAAGCGTTTGTGGGAAATGTCATGTTAAAGCTTACAGAGGGACTTGCTTCAGGGCTGATGAAGAAGGTCAAGGAGGCAATGACGGCAACCCCGGTTTCTACATTGGGGGCAGCCATGGTAAAACCGCAGCTTAAGAAGGTTTTGAAGCTGTTTGATACAACAGAGCATGGAGGAGCCCCGCTTTTGGGACTGAATGGTCTTGTGGTAAAGATTCATGGAAATGCAACCAATAAGGAAGTAAAGAATGCATTATACCAGGTGGAGACCTTTAAGAGGCAGGACATTAATGGAAAGATTAAGAAATATCTGTTAGAGGAAAAAGAGCAGAAGGAAGAAGCGTAATATGTTAAATTATGATGAGAAAGCAATTGAACAGAACATCCAATATGTATTTAAGAATAAGACACTGCTGAAACAGGCTCTTTCACACAGCTCCTTTATCAATGAAATGAAGCGGAAGGGCATGGAAAGCTATGAGCGCCTGGAGTTTTTGGGAGATGCCGTGTTAGAGTTAATTACAAGCCAGTTCTTGTTTGAGGAGTACAAGGAGCTTCCGGAGGGAAAGCTGACCCGTCTTAGGGCATCCATCGTCTGTGAGTTTACGTTATCCAGTGTATCTGAAATGCTGCATTTAGGTGAATATGTTTTACTTTCAAAGGGAGAGGAGCAGACAGGTGGAAGAAATCGGAATTCCATACTCTGCGATTTGTTTGAATCGGTATTAGGCGCCATTTATTTAGACGGAGGCATGGAGGCGGCAAAGAAATATGTCCATACTTTTCTTTTAACGGATATTGAACATAAGTCGCTGTTTTATGACGCAAAAACCATATTACAGGAAATGGTGCAAAAGGACGGGAAAGGTGTTGTCACCTATGAGGTGATTGATGAAAAGGGACCAGACCACAATAAGAGTTTTGTTACAGAGGTGTATATCGATGGTGAACGGCTGGCTTCCGGTGAGGGACCTTCCAAGAAAAACGCAGAGCAGCTGGCAGCATACCGGGCAATTCTCAAGTTAAAAGAATGCGGAAGAGAATAGGATGGAGAGTTTTTTATGTATTTAAAAAGTATAGAAGTGTATGGATTTAAGTCCTTTGCCAATCGAATTGTGTTTGAATTTAATAAAGGAATTACCGGAATTGTGGGCCCAAACGGAAGCGGAAAGAGTAACGTGGGAGATGCAGTCCGCTGGGTGCTGGGGGAGCAGAGTGCAAAGCAGCTTCGTGGCGCCAAGATGGAGGACGTTATTTTCGCAGGAACAGAGCTTAGAAAGCCCCATGGTTCTGCCTATGTTGCAATTACCCTGGATAACAGCGACCATTCCCTGCCTGTTGATTATGAGGAGGTTACGGTGGCACGCCGGGTATACCGTTCCGGTGAGAGTGAATATCTGATTAATGGTACGGTGAGCCGTTTAAAGGATGTACATGCCCTGTTTTTCGACACAGGTATCGGTAAAGAGGGATATTCCATTATCGGGCAGGGACAGGTGGAACGGATTTTGTCCGGGAAGCCGGAGGAACGCCGGGAGCTTTTTGATGAGGCGGCAGGTATTGTGAAATACAAGAAAAACAAAGCTGCCACCGAGAAATCCCTGGCTGCCGAGCGGGAAAATTTAAGCCGTGTAAACGACATCCTGTCAGAGCTGGAAAAACAGGTAGGACCGTTGGAGAAGCAGTCCGAGGTGGCAAAAAAGTACCTGCTATACAAAGGGGAATTAAAACGGTTTGATGTCAATGCATTTTTGCTGGAAAATGAGCATATTGAGAGCATGTTAAAGGAAAATGAAGAAAAATTACATATTGTCAATGATGACAGCCAGCGTTTAAAGGCAGAATTTGAACAGACAAAAAATGAATATGGGCGCATTGAAACAGTTTTGGAGCAGTGCAACCATTCCATTGACGAAAATAAAAATAAAATACATGAATTAAAGCTTCAGAATGAGCGCAATGAAGGCGAGGTCAATGTATTAAACCAGCAGATTTCCAATGCAAAGTCCACAGACATACATATGAGCGAACAGATTGACCGCATTAACCAGTCCCTGGCAGCCCAGGAGAAGGAAAAACATGAATTTCAGGAAAAGAAGGCTGTTCTGGATGAGAAAATGGACAATGCGGATGACGTGGTGGAGAACGCCCGTGCAGTCAGCGAAGGCATCGAGGAGGAGATTGCCGGTTTAGAGGAAGAGATTGAAAAGAGCAAGGCGGATATTATTGAATACTTAAATGACGGTGCGAACCTGAAGGCAAAGGTTGGAAGATATGACGCCATGCTTGAAAATATCAACTACCGTAAAACACAGCTAAACCAGCGTTTTCTGCAGTTTAAGTCGGATGAAATGAAGGACAAGGAGGAGTATGAAAAACATAACACCTCCCTTGCAGAGATTGAGCGGACTGTGGCAGATATTCTTGCAAAGCTGGAAGTGACGGATGCGGACCTTGACCAGAATACCATTGCTACCAACGAGAATAAACAACGGTTATTTGAGGCAAATAATGAATACAGCAGTGTCAAATCCAGATTAGAGGCGCTCCGCAATATTACGGAAAGGTATGACGGATACGGAAATTCCATTAAGCGGGTTATGGAGCAAAAGGAAAATAATCCGGGAATAATTGGTGTGGTTGCGGATATTATACAGGTAAATAAGGAATATGAGATTGCGGTGGAGACTGCTCTGGGCGGAAGCATCCAGAATATTGTTACGGATAATGAGAATACCGCAAAGCGGTTAATCCAGTTTTTAAAGAAAAACCGTTTTGGACGTGCAACCTTTCTGCCCCTGACCACAATCGGCGGCAAATACAGTGAGTTTAACAATAAGGATGCCTTAAAGGAGCCGGGTGTAATCGGACTTGCCAAGGATTTGGTGAAGGTGCATGACAAATACAGTGCGGTTACCAATCATTTACTGGGAAGAATCCTTGTGGTGGACACCATTGACCATGCCATTGCCGTAAATAAGAAGTTTCACCAGAGCCTGCGCATTGTAACCAAGGAAGGGGAATTACTGACTCCGGGCGGTGCAATGACCGGTGGTGCATTTAAAAATTCCTCCAATTTACTTGGACGTAAAAGGGAGCTGGACGAGCTGTCCAAGGAGCTGTCTGAGATAAATAATGAGATTGCCAATGCAACGAAGGAGGAGACAGAGCTCCGCACAGTGAGAGAGGAATTAAAGACCAGAAAAGAGGATTTAAACCTCCAGTTACAGGAGCTGTATTTACAGAAAAATACAGTCACCATGAATATTGAACAGGTTTCCAGGAACCTGGCAGAGACTGCCAATGCCTTTGCTTCCGTGAATAAGGAAAATAAGGAATTAGAGTCCCAGATTGAGGAGATTAACCACAATAAGAATGAGCTCTACGATAACCACAAACAGGCAGAAGCTGCAAAGAAGGCGTTAGAGGAGCGGATTGAAGGCTTGGAGGAGCAGGTTGTCTTCAAGAAAGAGGAACTGAAGAAGTCAAACGATAAGGTTTCTGAGCTGATGCTGGAATTTAACACCATTAAACAGCAGGATGATTTTCTGATTGAGAATTTAAGGCGAATCCGTGCAGAGGAGAATAAATTAAAGGAAGAGCTGGAGCTCTACCGCTCCCAGATGAGTGATTCCGGCAAGGCAATCGAGACACTGGTTGCCAGAATTAACCAGTTTAAGACACTGATTGAGGCAGATAAGAAGGAAATTGAAGAATTAGAGTCCACATTACAGAAGGATATCTCGGATAAAGAAGAATTAAACGCAAAGCATAAGGAATTTTTCACAAAGAGAGAGCAGTTAAATGAGGAAATCACAAGGCTTGACAAATCCGCATTTAAGCTGTCTGCCCAGGTGGAAAAGATTAGCGAGCAGGCAGATTCCTTAAGTAAATATATGTGGGAGGAATACGAGCTTACCTACCAGTCTGCGATGGAATTAAAGGATGATACCTTAAATGATTTGGATGCATTAAAGAGAGAGGTATCTGCTGTCAAGGCAAAGATTAAGGCGTTAGGAGATGTCAATGTCAATGCCATTGAGGATTATAAACTGGTATCTGAGCGATATGAGTTCCTAAAGGGTCAGCATGACGATATCGTCAAAGCGGAAACGAATCTGTTACAGATTATTGCAGAATTAGATACGGCTATGCGTACCCAGTTTGAGGAGAAATTCCAGGAAATCCAGGTTATGTTTGATAAGGTATTCCGGGAGCTGTTTGGAGGCGGTAAAGCTACTTTAGAGCTGGTGGATAACGAGGATATCTTAGAGGCGGGAATCCGGATTATTGCCCAGCCGCCGGGAAAGAAACTGCAGAATATGATGCAGTTATCTGGTGGAGAAAAGGCCTTATCAGCGATTGCATTATTGTTTGCCATCCAGAGCTTAAAGCCTTCGCCATTCTGTCTCTTAGACGAGATTGAGGCGGCATTGGATGATTCCAATGTAACCCGGTATGCAAAGTATTTAAACAAGCTTACCAAGGATACCCAGTTTATTGTTATCACCCACAGAAAGGGTACAATGGAAGCGGCGGATGTATTGTATGGTATCACAATGCAGGAAAAGGGTGTATCAACACTGGTATCGGTTAATCTGATTGAGAATGAGCTGGATGACTAAGCAGAAGAAATAGACTATTTTTAAAGGAGAGGATAGATTTGTTTGATTTTTTGAAAAAAAATGTAAAACAAGACGAAGATAAAGATATTTTATCTGAACAGGCTGCAGGAGAAGATGCAGCTGTAGAAAATAATGAGGAATTTGCAGCAGAGGAAAAAGCACCGGAAACAGAAGGGACGGAAAAAGAAAAAGGATTTTTCAGCCGTTTAAAAGCAGGTCTTACTAAGACCCGCAACAGTATCAATGAAAGCTTTGATAACCTGTTTAAGGGCTTTTCCTCCATTGATGAGGATTTCTATGACGAGTTAGAGGAAACCCTGATTATGGCGGATTTGGGGCTGGACACCACAGAACGGATTATTGACAATTTAAGAGAGCTGGTAAAAAAGAACCATATCAAGGAGGTGGAAGCGTGCCGGGAGCTGGTAATTAATATAATCAAGGACCAGATGCTGGTGGAGGATTCTGCCTATGATTTTGAGGACCAGAAAACCGTTATGCTGATTATCGGTGTAAATGGGGTGGGAAAAACTACCTCCATAGGAAAACTGGCTGCACAGTACAAAAAACGTGGAAAACGTGTTATGATGTGTGCAGCGGATACCTTCCGCGCCGCAGCCATCGACCAGTTAAAGACCTGGGCGAACCGGGCAGGGGTGGAAATCATTTCCCAGCAGGAGGGTTCGGACCCGGCGGCTGTTACCTTTGATGCGGTAAAGGCTGCTGCTGCAAGAGATGTGGACATCCTGCTTGTAGATACGGCAGGAAGGCTTCACAACAAAAAGAATCTTATGGATGAGCTGGCAAAAATGAAGCGGATAATCGAAAAGGAATACAGTGACGCCCATCTGGAAACGTTAATTGTATTAGACGGTTCTACGGGGCAGAATGCCTTAGAGCAGGCAAGGCAGTTTTCCACAGTTACCCAGATTGACGGTATCATTTTGACGAAGCTTGACGGAACAGCAAAGGGTGGAATTGCCATTGCAATCCAGTCTGAGTTAAATGTTCCGGTAAAATATATCGGTGTTGGCGAGCAGATTGATGATTTGCAGCGGTTTAATCCGGAATCCTATGTCAATGCATTATTTGCAGATATGGACACCCGGTCCGATATAGAAATTCTGATACCACAGGACGAGGAAGCTTAAAAGCATCAAGGCAATATTAGGAGGATAAATTCATGTTGACATTGGAAAAATTTGAGGAAGCCTATAACACAGTGCAAAAGGTAGTAAACCAGACGAAGCTGGTCTATAGTGACTTTTTTAGTGAACAGAGCGGCAATAAGGTATATCTGAAACCGGAAAATTTACAGGTGACTGGTGCTTACAAAATCCGTGGCGCCTATTATAAGATTTCTACCCTGTCGGATGAGGAGAGAAGTAAGGGACTGATTACCGCATCTGCCGGAAACCATGCCCAGGGTGTGGCATTTGCCGCCAAGGCTTATGGCGTGAAGGCTACCATCGTTATGCCTACCACGACTCCGCTGATTAAGGTAAACCGTACCAAATCCTATGGCGCAGAGGTGATTTTATATGGGGATGTGTATGATGAGTCCTGCCAGTACGCATTAGAGCTTGCAGAGGATAAGGGTCTTACCTTTATTCATCCTTTTGACGATTTGGATGTTGCCTGTGGACAGGGCTCCATTGCCATGGAGATTATCAAGGAGCTTCCAACTGTCGATTATATTCTGGTGCCAATCGGCGGCGGCGGACTGGCAACCGGGGTATCCACTCTGTCCAAAATGCTGAATCCCCATATCAAGGTAATCGGCGTGGAGCCTGCCGGAGCTGCATGCATGAAGGAGTCCCTGAAAAACGGCAAGGTTACCACTTTACCGGTTGTGGATACCATCGCAGACGGTACAGCCGTTAAAACGCCTGGAAGCAACATTTTCCCATATATCCAGGAAAATATTGATGAAATTATTACAGTGGACGACAGCGAGTTAATTGTGGCATTTCTGGATATGCTGGAAAACCATAAGATGTTAGTGGAAAATTCTGGTCTGCTGACAGTGGCAGCGGTAAAGAATCTGCCATTTAAGGATAAAAAGGTGGTCAGCATCTTAAGCGGCGGTAATATGGATGTGATTACCTTTGCATCCGTTGTCCAGCACGGTCTGATTGCAAGAAGCAGAATCTTTACGGTTTCCGTACTGCTGCCGGATAAGCCGGGAGAGCTTATGAATGTCAGCTCCATTATTGCGGAATTACAGGGAAATATTATTAAGCTGGAGCACAACCAGTTTGTAAACCTGAACCGAAATGCGGCGGTAGAACTGATTATAACCATGGAAGCGTTTGGACCGGAGCACAAGGAACAGATTATTCATGTTTTGGCAGAGAAGGGATACAGACCAATTGAAAAAAATCCAAAAAGTATCTATTAATGACAATCTAATAGTGGAATGCGGGGAGGGCGAATCTATTTATCAGGTATTAACGGATAGTGGATTCGCTTTCCTTGGTAATTGCGGAGGAAAGGGCATCTGTAAAAAATGCTTCGTGGATGTCCAAAAACAGACGCCATCCATGGAAAAAGCCTCTGCTCCGGAACGTGTGCTCGCCTGTGAGTATAAAATACAGAGCAATATTTCCGTATATACCGGAAGCCTGTGGCAGCGTATCGGTGACCATAAAAATACAGATGCCGGCAGATTTCCCAAAGAACAGGGAATGGGGGAACACAAACATATCGGTGTGGCGGTTGACTTAGGCTCCACCACCATAGCGGTAAGCTGTATGGATTTGGACAGCACAGAGGAAATTACGGCATTTTCCTTTTCCAATCCCCAATATGCCTATGGCGCAGATGTGATTTCCCGAATCCGTTTCTGTATGGAAAAAAAGGACAACCTTTTACTGCTGGGACAGCTGGTAAAACAGACACTGCAGGAGCAGTTAAAGAAAAATCTCGGAAGGCTGTATTCGTGTATACGAAGAATTGTATATAGTGGTAATACCACAATGCTGCATATTCTCCGGGGCTTCCCGGTGGAGGGGCTGTCCAAAGCCCCGTTCACTCCCATTAGCACAGACTATGGAGAAAGAGAAGAGGATGGTATGGAAGTGATATTTCCCCCGGGACTTTCCGCCTTTGTGGGTGCTGATATCCTGACCGGAGTGCAGACCCTCAAAATGGGAAAAACGCAGAATTTTGATTTGCTGGTTGATTTGGGAACAAACGGCGAACTATTTCTGTTAAATAAAGACTGCGGTTATGCTGCGGCAACCGCCTGCGGACCGGTGTTTGATTCAGCCGTGTCAGGAGCGGCATACGGAAGCGAGAGCATTAAGGCAATTGCAAATTGTGTGAAAAGACGGCTCATAGATGCTTCGGGGAAAATTGCCCAGCCCTATTTTGACCGTGGAATAGAAATTGACAGGGATTTTGTTATCAGACAGGAAAATATAAGAGATTTCCAGCTTGCAAAGGGCGCCATTTTTGCCGGAATACAGTGTCTTATAAGAAAAGCCGGTATCACCGCTGCCCGGATAGAAAATGTGTATATCAGCGGCGGACTTGGCTTTTACATGGATATCCGGGATGCCTTCACTGTAAAAATGCTGCCAAAGGAATTTACCGGCAAAATCAGCATAAGCGGTAATTCTTCTTTGGAGGGTGCAAAAAAACTGCTGACGGCAGACCCAAAAAGGAGGCAGGAAATCCTTTCTGAGTACCAGTCCATAAAAAAACGTACCATAAGCTTTGAGCTTGCAGACCTTGAAACATTTCAGGACACCTTTATGAAGTCCCTGGATTTCTGATAACCTGAAGTAAAACCGAAAGGAGTTTTTCTATGAATATACCAAGACAGTTTTATGGAATTAACTATATATCAAAAATTCTCAGTAATTTTCAGGATACAGATTTGTCTGAATATCCGAAACTGGAATTTCATGAAATAGAGGATGTAATGGAAATTCCTTTAGAGCAGAAAGATACCTTTTCTCTTGGGATAAATGCAGAGCGATTGTCTAATCTTGTAAGGAAACTTGTGTCTGACAGACTTTGCGCCCTTGATGGTTTTGCTGTCGCAAGAGGCGAGAATATCATTTTATCCGGCTATCGTCCACCCTACAGCGCAGAAATCCCGCATATTACAAATTCTACCTGTAAAACAGTAGTTGCAATCGGAATTATGTTTGCAATGTCTGAGGGCTTATTAACGGAGGATGATACGGTTTTATCCTTTTTCCCGGAGTATGAAACCATGCTGACACCGAAATATGTGAAACAGATAACGGTAAAACACCTGCTCACCATGACATCGGGAACAAAGTGCAATGAGGCTGTCTCTGTTGCAGAATCCAACTGGGTCAAGGCATTTTTACTGACAGACTGCCAGGATGAACCGGGAACCCGGTTTGTCTATAATAGCATGAATACGTATATGTTATCAGCCATTCTTACAAAGGTGACCGGAAAGAGTGTAACAGAATATTTAAGGAAACGATTCTTCTCCCCACTGGGAATAAACCATATTAAATGGGAGCTGTGTCCTATGGGAATTGAACGGGGCGGCTGGGGACTTCACATTTCTCTGGAAGGGATGCTGAAAATCGGCATGTTTCTCGCAAATGACGGGGCATTTCACGGAAAACAGCTGATTCCGCCATCCTATATCCGCAGGATGAAGGACTGCAATATACCGCAGGATGCAGATGCCCTTGCCACTGGTTACGGTTACCAGCTCTGGCATTTGCCGGAGGGACTCTATATGCTGAGTGGAATGTATGGACAACATGTCATCATTGATGAAAAACACAGGCTGGTGGTGGCAACCAATGCCCACAGCGATAAAATGTTTCCGGACTCCGTGCTGGTCAAAAGCATCATAGCGTGTATGACGGATACCAGACTATATGAACCGGAAGCAAGAGTAAAAGAGCTGGTGGTATATCGTAAGCTGATGCAGGAATTTCAGGCATTTTGCAAGGGCTGGCGTCTTCCTGGAAAAGCAAAGGAAGCTCCCTTTATGCTATATTCCATGAAACAGAAAAAACGCATGGAGCTGGAAACGGAACGGCTGCAGACTGCATTTTCACATTTTGACGGAAAGCGGCTGCATATCGACCAGGCGGCGATTAAACTGTTTCCATATATGCTCCAGGGAATGTACCAGTGTCCGCCTTTTGTGGTTACCGACATCGCCTTCCGGAAGGAAGAGGATTTTATCAGGCTGTGTTTTTATAAGGAGCGGAATAAAAGAACCCCAAGGAAACGGGAGCGCATTATTATGGAGGCGGGTTACTGTGAGTACCGCCACCAGACCATAACAATCGGACAGGATGAAAAGGAGCTTGCCGTCAAGGCATATCCGGCAACAGATGAGGATGGACATCCGGTTATTATGCTGGACATTGTATTTCCGGCAGCAGGCTTCAGCCGGCTCATTAAATTTTTCCTTTTAGGGGACCGCATTGGAATCGAGTGCCAGGAGTATCCTGATATGCGGGCAATCGTGGAACAGGTGATTTACGGGGATGCGGTTATTGCAGGAAATACCATTGATTTAACCAATAAATTGCCGGAAAGCCTACGGGTATTTGTGGAGCATAAGGTAGAGCCCCGGGTTAACGCTTATTTTGCCGGAGACAGTAAAAAATAAAAACGGAAGAAGGACGTGACACAGGATTGGCTATTGAAACAATAATCCAACGTATGTTATAATACTTTCGTTTGAGTTGCCGGGCATATGAAAAAATGCTTTGGTAGACCATTTTTGAGTAAACGTAAGAGAATATGTATGGCAGCTTCCATACGGGATACAGGAGATACAGAAAATGAGACTTTGCAGTTTATACAGCGGAAGCAGTGGTAATTCCATATATGTGGGTTCCGATAATACCCACATATTGATTGACGTGGGGGTCAGCGCAAAAAAGATAACCGAGGGACTTCACAATCTCTCCATCAAGCCGGAAGAACTGGATGCCATTCTGATTACCCATGAACATTCTGACCACATTGCAGGGCTCGGTGTTTTTCTCCGCAAATATGGAATTCCGGTCTATGGCACCAGCAAGACCTTAGAAGCGGTGAGCCAGTATAAGAATCTGGGTAAGGTAGATTACAGTCTGTTTCATGGCATTGAACCGGAGGAAAGCTTCCAGATTGAAGATTTATGGGTAAAACCGGTCAGTATCTGGCATGATGCGGCAGACCCTGTGTGCTATACACTGACAGACGACCATAAGAAGGTCTCTGTCGCAACGGATTTAGGTGATTTTGATGAACACATTGTAGATGCCCTGTCCGGGGCAGATGCCATGCTGATTGAGGCAAATCATGACATCCGCATGCTGGAGGTAGGACCTTATCCCTATCCGTTAAAACAGCGTATTTTAGGCAAGAGAGGACATTTATCCAACGAGCGGGGCGGACAGCTTGTAAGAGCCCTTTTAAATGACCATATAAAAGGAATTTATCTGGGGCATTTGAGCAAGGAGAACAACTATCCGGAGCTCGCCTTCGAGGCAGTAAAGGCAGAACTTTTCGGCAACGCCTACAGCAATGATTACAGGGATTTTAATATGACCGTGGCAAGCAGGGAGCAGTGCTCCACACTGATAGAATGCTGATATCTGCCGGAAACCATGGATTAGAAATATATCATAGTGAATATAAATATGATAGTGAGAAACCAGAGGAAAAAGGAGTAGAGGATTATGAAAAAAACAGTGATTTCAGTAGTAGGAAAAGACAAAGTAGGTATTATTTTTAATGTGTGCAAATATCTTGCAGGCAACCAGATTAATATTCTGGATATTGCACAGACCATCGTTGAGGACTGGTTTAACATGATTATGATTGTAAATATCCAGGATTCCAATAAGGATTTTGCAACCATTGCTTCCGAGCTTAAACAAATTGGAGACGAGATTGGAGTAAATATTACATTACAGCAGGAAGAAATTTTTGACATGATGCATAGATTGTAGAATTTTGCAATCATCTAAGTAATAAATGAAATATAAGAGGATAAAAATATGATTAATATTAATGAAGTAATGGAAACAAATGCAATGATTCATGAAGAAAATCTGGATGTCCGCACGATTACCATGGGAATTTCTTTACTGGACTGCATTTCGGATGATTTAAAGACCACTTGTAATAATGTATATGAGAAGATTACCACATCTGCAAAGGATTTGGTTAAGGTTGGCAAGGAGCTGGAGATGGAATTTGGTATTCCCATCGTAAATAAGAGAATTTCCCTGACTCCCATTGCCATGGTGGGAAGTGCCTGCTGTAAGTCCAGTGCAGATTATGTCGAGATTGCCAAAACCCTTGACGAGGCGGCAAAGAAGGTGGGCGTTAACTTTATCGGCGGATATTCGGCTCTGGTTTCCAAGGGAATGACCCAGTATGATGAAATGCTGATTCGTTCCATTCCGGAGGCTTTGAATGTCACGGAATACGTTTGCAGCAGTGTAAATGTGGGCTCTACGAAGACCGGTATCAATATGGATGCGGTGAAGCTGATTGGCGAGATTGTAAAGGAAAGCGCCGAGCTTACTGCTGACAGGGATTGTATCGGACCTGCCAAGTTTGTGGTATTTTGTAATGCACCGGATGACAATCCGTTTATGGCTGGAGCTTTCCACGGCGTGACAGAGGCAGACCGCATTATCAATGTGGGTGTGTCAGGCCCCGGCGTCGTAAAGCGTGCCTTAGAACAGGTCCGGGGCGAAAATTTTGAGGTGCTCTGCGAGACCATTAAGAAGACTGCCTTTAAGGTAACCCGTGTGGGACAGTTAGTGGCAAAGGAGGCATCCAAACGTCTCGGTGTACCGTTTGGAATTATTGATTTATCCCTTGCACCGACACCGGCAGTGGGGGACAGCGTAGGAGAGATTTTGGAGGAGATTGGTTTGGAATATGCGGGTGCGCCGGGCACAACCGCAGCCCTTGCCCTGTTAAATGACCAGGTAAAAAAAGGCGGCGTCATGGCATCTTCCTATGTGGGCGGTCTCAGCGGTGCCTTTATTCCGGTTTCCGAAGACCAGAGAATGATTGATGCGGCAAGCTGTGGTGCGCTTACGATAGAGAAATTAGAGGCAATGACCTGTGTATGTTCGGTAGGGCTTGATATGATTGCAATTCCGGGAGATACGAAAGCAACGACAATCTCCGGTATCATTGCAGATGAGATGGCAATCGGTATGGTTAACCAGAAGACAACCGCAGTGCGTATTATACCGGCTGTAGGAAAGAAGGCTGGTGAAACCCTTGAATTTGGCGGACTTCTTGGCTATGCACCGATTATGAAGGTGAACGAATACAGCTGTGATGCATTCATCAACCGGGGCGGACGGATTCCGGCTCCAATCCACAGCTTTAAGAACTAACCGGCGGAAATACAATAATATGATACAGTTTAGCTCTGTTATGAACAGGGCTAAACTGTTTTTATATTAGATTAAATAAGAGGGTATACTATGAACAGAGAAGTTTTTTTGAAGGAACCTTGGTTAAGCTGGGCTATGGAATTACAGAGTATTGCCCAATGTGGTCTGGCTTATACGGATAATGTATATGACATTGAGCGGTATGAACGGTTGCGGGAAATTGCAGCGGAGATGTTGAGCTATAAGACCGATATTCCGGCAGATAAGATAAAAACGTTGTTTTGCAATGAAGAGGGGTATCAGACACCGAAGCTGGATACCCGGGCGGCAATATTTAAGGAGGATAAAATATTGCTGGTCCATGAAAAAAATGGGACATGGTCCATGCCAGGGGGCTGGGTAGATGTGTTAGAGTCCATTGAGTCCAACACGGTTAAGGAAGTAAGGGAAGAGGCTGGACTTGACGTAGAGGTGGAACGTGTGATTGCAATACAGGACAGAAACAAACATAATGTTCCAGTCTATGCCTATGGAGTCTGCAAGGTATTTTTGCTTTGTAATGTTACAGGAGGTTCTTTTACGGAAAATATTGAAACCACGGGCTATGATTATTTTACACTGGAGAATCTGCCGCTTCTTGCGGAAGAAAAGTGTAATAAACAGCAGATTGAAATGTGTTTTCAGGCATATTGGGATGAAAACTGGAAGGTACAGTTTGATTAAATGACTGTAGAAATAAAGAAAATGGACAGATAGGAATATAATTTCCCGGAATAATCATATAATGAGGTAAGCAAGCTTTTGGAGAATGTTAATTGAACGAGATGTATTCTGAAGTAAGGGAACACTTACGGCAGCAGCATGCCATGAACACTCAGGAAATCCAGGGGAAAAATATAGACAATTCTTATAAATATGGTTATTATGAATATAATGACGCACAGAAGGAGAATAGCAGCACCTCCTTGTCCTTTTCCTTTAAAGGAAAGGTATTTCTGTTTTTGCTTAGTGTTATGCTGTTTTCCTGTTATCTGTACGGCGGGCAGGATGTGAAAAAGGGTGCCGTGATGGTATGGAATGACATGAATACCCAGATAACAAGGCTGGAGGAAGAGGAGCCGGCAGTAAAACAGGCAATGGGCTATATCAGGAAGGCTTATGAAGAAGTAAAGGATTTTACCCGGACATATATCAATATAGGGGAATAATCCGGACAGAATCTATAAATCCGGAAGATAAACAGGGGGCGGTAAGCCCCCTGTTTTGTGCTTGAAGTTCTTTCTTAAAATGTATATAATAGTGAAGATTGATATGATTAATCAGCACAAACTAATTTTTGTTAAACAGGACAAAAACAGGAAGGAATTCTATGAGAAAACTTGCTTTAAATGATGAAATATTATTAAACATAGAGAAGCCAGCCCGTTATATCGGCAATGAGGTGAACTCTGTAATAAAAGACACAGACCAGGTGGATATCCGGTTTTGCATGTGTTTTCCGGATGTATACGAGATTGGCATGAGCCATCTGGGAATCCAGATTTTATATGACACCATCAACAAAAGAGAGGATGCCTACTGTGAACGGGTGTATTCTCCGTGGCCGGATTTGGACAAAATCATGAGGGAACAGAATATTCCACTGTTTTCTCTGGAAACCCAGACACCCATCAAGGAGTTTGACTTTCTGGGAATCACCCTCCAGTATGAGATGTGTTATACCAACATTTTACAGGTTTTAGAGCTTTCAGGTATTCCAATCTGGGCAAAGGAGCGCACCCTGGAGGACCCTATTGTGTTTGGCGGGGGGCCCTGCAGCTATAATCCGGAGCCGATTGCGGATTTTTTTGATGTATTTTATATTGGCGAGGGTGAGACCCGCTATCACGATGTGTTTGAAGTATATAAAGAACTGAAGAGTCAGGGTGCCTCCAGGGAGGAAATACTTTACCGGATTTCCCAGATACCGGGAATGTATGTGCCGTCTCTGTATGAGGTAACCTACAAGGCGGACGGAACCATCGCCTCCTTTGAACCAGTCAGGGATGGCGTTCCCCGAAAAATCACAAAGGAAATCGTGCTGGATTTTGACAAGGCACCATATCCTACAAAACCGCTGGTGCCGTATATCAAAGCAACCCAGGACCGCGTAACCCTCGAGATTATGAGAGGCTGCATCCGGGGCTGCCGTTTCTGTCAGGCGGGGATGATTTACCGTCCCACAAGACAGAAGAATGTGGAAACCCTGAAGCAGTATGCCAGAGAAATGATTCAGTCTACCGGACATGAGGAGATTTCCTTAAGCTCCCTAAGCTCCTCAGATTATGAGTGCTTAAAAGAGCTCACCTATTTCCTGATTGATGAGATTGGCAACCATGATGTAAATATATCCCTTCCCTCCCTGCGGATTGATGCCTTTTCTTTAGATGTTATGGCGAAGGTGCAGGATATCCGCAAAAGCTCCCTGACCTTTGCGCCAGAGGCTGGAACCCAGCGTCTTCGGGACGTCATTAACAAGGGACTGACGGAAGAAGTCATTTTAAATGGCGCCATGCAGGCATTTAAGGGAGGCTGGAACAAGGTGAAATTCTACTTTATGCTGGGGCTGCCTACCGAGACGGATGCGGATGCAGAAGGGATTCCGAAGCTCTGTGAGACGGTGGCGGAGGCATATTATACAATCCCAAAGGAAGAGCGGAATGGAAAAGTATCTATTACCGCATCGGCTTCCTTCTTTGTTCCCAAACCATTTACGCCATTTCAGTGGGCGCCAATGCTGGATGCCGAAAGCTATAGGGAGCGTGCCCACCATGTAAAGGATACCTTCCGGCAGCAGCTCAACTTCAAATCCATGAAATTCACCTACCATGAATCCGATGTTTCCGCATTAGAAGGTGTATTTGCAAGGGGTGACAGGAAGCTTTCCAGGGTTATTTATGATGCCTATAAAAGCGGCTGTATCTTTGATGCATGGACGGAATTTTTTGACAATGATAAATGGATGGCAGCCTTTGAAAAGAATGCTATATCCATTCCGTTTTACACTACAAGGGAACGGGATATGGATGAAATCTTACCATGGGATTTTATTGATATCGGGGTGACAAAGCGTTTCCTCGCCTCCGAGTGGGAAAGGGCAAAGCAGGGAATTGTTACGCCGAACTGCCGCGAAAAGTGCTCCGGCTGCGGGGCAGCTAAGTTTGGAGGAGGTGTGTGCTTTGAAGGTAAGAATTAAATATACCAAGTCAGAATATCTGAGGTTTATCGGACATCTGGATGTGATGCGGTATTTCCAGAAGGCGGTAAAGCGTGCCGGACTGGATATTGCCTACTCAAATGGCTTCAGCCCACACCAGCTTATGTCCTTTGCCGCACCCTTAGCCCTTGGGGTAACCAGCGAGGGAGAATATTTTGATGCTGAATTTAATTCCCTTGTATCCTCAAAGGAGCTTGTCAGACGCCTGAATGAACAGATGGCGGCGGAAATGGAGGTAAAGGATGCGGTACTGCTACCGGATAATGCAAAAAACGCCATGTCTGTTGTGGCTGCCTCTGACTATATCATTACCATATTAGATACGGTTCCGGCAGAAGTAAAGGAGCAGATGCTCGCCTTTGCACCGCATTTACTGGAGAAGAAAAGCATAGAAATCCTTAAGAAAACGAAGAAAAACGAGAAGATTGAAGATATCAGACCGGGAATTTTAAAGCTTTCGGTGGAAAGCTATGCTTGGACAAAGACTGATGAACTCTATATGCTGCTTGCTACTGGAAGTGAATATAATCTGAAACCAGAGCTTGTGATTCAGGCTCTCTGCCGGGAAATCGGCTATGAATATAAGCGGTTTGATTATAAAATCCACCGTTTGGAAACCTATATGAAAAATGATGAGGGAAAACTGGTGTCCCTGCTTCAGAGTGGGACAAGAATAGAGGAATAAAGCATCCAAAAAAAGCGGCATGGAAACGGAGACTATTATGAACAAGGCAGTTATTACAGAATGGAACAACCAGACCTTCCTTCTGATATATGAAGAAGATACTTTAGTGGAGTGTCATCCTCTAATGAAGAATAACTCATTGCAGATTGGAGACATTTATATCGGACGTGTGGAAAAGGTGGTAAAAAACATCCAGTCCGCCTTTATCCGGCTGGATAAAGAGAACGTGGCATATTTACCCTTAAATGATAAGCCTGCCATGGTGTTAAACCGCAGACTTCCAAAGGGACTTCCCTCCATTGCAGAAAATGATTTGATTCTCGTCCAGGTAGAACAGGAACCCCAGAAACTGAAGCAGGCAAAGGTTACCGGAAATATCTGTTTATCCGGTAATTATGTTGTAATAGATTTATCGGAGAGAAAGACTGGCGTTTCCAAAAAAATCAGAAATAAACAACGGATTAACGAATTAAAACAGCTTGCCACAGAGCATATGGCACAATCAGAGGCTTCCTATGGGCTTGTATTCCGCACAGCATCTGAGAATGCTGATTCTGCACTGATTTCCGATGAAATCCACCGGCTTATGCAGGAATTTGACGAGATAATCCATAAAGCCCGGTACGAGCGCAATACAGGACTGCTAAAAAAGGGAAAAGAAGAGTGGGTTGCCCTTTTGGAGGATTATGGCATTTCAAGGCTTGACGAGATAAAAACGGATTTACCAAAAATATATAAGGAGCTTTCCGGTCTTGTCCCAAATGCTGTATTTTACGAAGAAGTCTATCCTCTTTATAAGCTGCTGGGACTGGAAACTGAGCTTTCAAGAATCCTAAATAAAAAAGTCTGGTTAAAATCCGGTGGCTTTTTAATTATTGAACCCACAGAAGCAATGGTTGTCATAGATGTCAATTCCGGAAAGTCCATTGGCAGAAAAAATAAAGATACCCATATTCTGAAACTGAATCTTGAGGCGGCAGAAGAGATTACAAGACAGCTTCGGCTGCGGAATTTATCAGGAATTATTATGATTGATTTTATTAATATGGAAAAAAAAGAGGATAAAACTGTCTCTTATACACATCTGACGCTGCCGACGATCT
>UQXF01000043.1 GCA_900544905.1 uncultured Clostridium sp. | reverse complement strand
ACGCGTAAGATCGTCGGCAGCGTCAGATGTGTATAAGAGACAGGTTTAGAAATTAAAAAGATATTATCAGAGAGGTGATTATAATATTGGGGAAAACAGCATTAAAAAAGGAGACGAAAAAATGAAGATATTTAATAAGGTACATCAAATCCAGATTCATTTTCAGGTAACAGAAGAGGTTCAAAGATATGTGTATGTATATCTTATAACAGGTAAAAATTGTTACCTGATTGATTCTGGGGTTGCAGGCTGTGAAAAAATAGTTGCAGAATATATGCAGAGTCTGGGAAGAAGCATAGAGGAAATAAAAGCAGTCTTCCTGACCCATGCACATCCAGACCATATTGGCGGTGCGGCGGCAATTCAGAAGTTATCTGGCTGCCGGATATATGCATCGGATATGGAAAAGGAATGGATTGAAAATATCGACATGCAGTTCAGGGAACGCCATATCCCCAATTTTTATACATTGGTAAAGGAATCGGTTAAGGTGGATGAGGTAGTAAAGGAGGGAGATATTATACTTCCGGAAGAGGGAATTACCATAAAGGTGTTAGAAACTCCGGGACATTCATTCGGGTCTGTGTCCTATATCTATGAGGAAGGACATGCTATCTTTGTGGGAGATGCAATACCGGATATTAAGGATTTCCCGATATTTGTAGATGAAAAAATGAGTGAAGCATCATTGGAGAAAATGAAAGGGCTGGAAGAGCTTCATTACTGTTGTCCGGCATGGGATAGGGTATATCAGAAAGATGAATGGAAGGAGATTTTACAGGCTGGCAGGATGTACCTTCAAAAGCTAAAGAGCAGTGTACTTCAGATAGAAAGGGAGTATGGTGCAGGTGCGGCTGAAAACAAGCTCGAATTGCTGGCAGCACTGATGGGATGGGAACATGCGGCGGGCAATCCGTTATTTAAAAGAAGTATTGTGGCATGCAGGCAGGAAAATTCCTTAAAATAATTTTCTATTACTTCTCGTTCCTACATATAATGATAACAACTAAAATTCCAAAGGAATTTAACATGATAAGAAGGATTTCTCTTGAATCGGAAGCATTACAGGTCTGTATTGCCAATTCCACACCACCATTTATTTTCCAGCTGCCCCCGGAAAAAGGGCGGCAGGTGCTGGAAAAAGCCCAGAGCACACCAATCTGTATGTACCCTGCCAATATACAGGATACCGTTGCTGATACGGGAGAGTGGGGCAGGGTAAAGGTCTATGTTGTCTGTCCGGACTGTATCACCTCTCCGGCAAATGTTATCTTTTATATCCACGGCGCAGGCTGGGTGTTTGGAAGCTTCCATACCCATGAAAAGCTGGTAAGGGAGTTAGCCGCAAGAACAGAATCCATTGTGGTATTTCCAGAATACAGCCGTTCACCGGAGGCACGTTATCCGGTGGCAGTGGAGCAGTGCTACCATATCCTGTGCAGGGTTCCGGAGCTTTTAGGGGGCATGGGAATACAGATGAATCCCTGTACCCTTACGGTGGCAGGAGACAGTGTGGGCGGGAATATGGCGGTTGCCATGTCGCTGATGGCAAAGTATAGAGAAGGACCATTTATTCAGAAACAGTTACTATATTATCCGGTTACAAATGCCTGCTTCTGTACGGAGTCCTACCGTCAGTTTGCGGAAGGGTACTATCTTTACCGGCAGGGTATGATGTGGTTCTGGAACCAGTATACCGTATCAGCCTGTGACCGGAACCGGATTACGGCATCCCCCTTAAGGGCAGACAGGGAGCAGCTGAAGGGTTTTCCGGACACCATGATTTTAAATGGCGAAGCGGATGTATTAAGGGATGAGGGGGAGGCATTTGCCAGAAAGCTCCGGGAGGCAGGAGTGGAAGTGACGGCAATGCGTTTTCAGGGAATCATACATGATTTTGTCATGTTAAATGCATTAGACCAGACAAACGCATGCCGCGGGGCAATGGATGTATCTGCCTCCTGGATAAACAGAAAAAATGAGTGGCAGTTAAGAAACTGTCAATATTGATACTGCTTCCGTTTGCCAATCAGGAATAAGACGGTAACCACTGCCGCCATTATCTCTGCCGCCACAATGGAAAACCAGATGCCATTAAGTTCCCAGAACAATGGGAAAATCAGTACGGCACCTACCTGGAACAGCAGAGTACGTAGAAACGAAATCAAAGCCGAAATGAGACCGTTATTCAGGGCAGTAAAGAAACCGGAGCCATAAATGGCGATACCCGCAAACAGGAAGGAAAAGGAATAAATGGTAAAGCCATGGCGGGTCAGTTCCATAAGTGCATCATCATATCCCACAAAAATTGCCGCAAGAGGGCTGGCAAGTCCCTCTGCCAGGAGGAACATACTGACTGAAAAAATACCGATAACAGTCAGACTTTTCTTAAGCAGGCTTTTCAGCTCCCCGTGATTTCCGGCTCCATAATGAAAGCTGGTGATTGGGGCGGTACCCACGGAATATCCGATAAAGGTGGCAAGGAAAATCATATTGACATACATCAATACACCGTAGGCTGCCACACCGTCTTCACCGGCATATTTCATCAGCTGTGCATTGTAAAGCATGCTGACAATGGACATGGAAATGTTGGACATCAGTTCGGAGGAACCGTTGATGCAGGCTTTTTTCAATGCCCGTCCGTCAAGCTTTGTTTTTGTAAGTCTGAGCAGGCTTGTGTTTGGACAGCTAAAATATACCAGAGGGGCAATGCCGCCAATAACCTGGCTTAGGGCGGTTGCAGCAGCTGCCCCGGGAAGTCCCCAGTGGAACACAGCCACAAAAAGGGCATCCAGTACCATGTTAGTGACTCCGGCAGAGACCGTGAAGAAAAGACCAAGCTGGGGTTTTCCTGCCGTGGCAAAAAAGCTTTGAAACTCATATTGCAGCATATATGCCGGAAGTGCAAGGAGAATGATACGTCCATAAATGACGCAGTTCTCCAGCATTGTGCCCTCTGCCCCCAGCAGGGCTGCGATTGGACGGATAAAGAAAATCCCAAGGATGGCAAGGACAATACCGCAGGCAATTGTGACATAGATAAAAAGAGAAAATAATTGCTTTGCTTTGTCCTGTTTTCCCATTCCCATTGTCATACCAATCAGTGCACTGCCGCCGGTGCCAAACATGAATCCCACAGCACCCAGAATCATCAAAAACGGCATGATGAAATTAACGGCGGCAAAGGGTGTTTTTCCCACAAAATTGGAGACGAAAAAGCCGTCTACCACACTGTAAACAGAGGTAAAAATCATCATAAGAATAGATGGCAATGTATAGCGTAACAGTTTTCTGTAACCAAAATGTTCGGATAATTGAATTTTCATTTTCAGCTAAACCTCCTTGAGTTTCTCTTTAAATGCAGTTAAGTACCTATGGGTCAGTGTAAGGTACTGCTCCTGCTCCTCTAAGGACCAGGAATCAAAAATGCCATTCTCGATATCCAGCAGGCGGATAACGGTACGGTCCGCCAGTTCCCGTCCCTTTTTGGTAAGGCAGACATTTTTCTTTTTGCCGTTTACAGCCTCCAGATACACAATGCCTTCCGCTTCCAGCTTGCGCAGTGCGGAATTAATGGTCTGTTTGCTTGCCCCGGATAAATGTATAATATCACTGAGTAAACAGTTTTCCCCGTTGTTGCAGATAGCATAAAGAACCAGCATTGCACTGTCGGACAACCCAAATTTCAGAGCAGCCTCGTGATAGACTGCTTCAATCTCGCCGGACAGGTAATTAAACCGTTTTAATTTCTCTGTTGCAAACTCACTCATATTTCACCTCCAAAGTACGAAATCATACTTTTAGAGAGTATAGTATGATTTCGTACTTATGTCAAGGGTTAATCTATAACAGTTGGTTAAAACCGCAATGCTGCAATTGCCTGGTTATTTTGGACAGAGCAGTTGACATTATAAAAGGCAGTGCTAAAATAGTTGGGGTGCAAATAATTGAGCGGAGAACCGAAGGCTGCTTTACGTCTCCGTGACAGGCTATGGAAAAGAGAAAATTTACGGGAGGAATAAAAGAATGTGGAAAAAGATAAATAAAATGCTTAAGGAAGAAAATTACAGAATTCGTCTGTTGTTATATATATTGGGATTGTTTATCATGACTCTTGGGATTTCCATGTCTGTGAAATCCAATCTGGGAGTATCGCCGGTGAGCTCCATTCCATATTCCATTACCTGTATTACCGGATTGGAGATGGGAAAAGCGACAATCCTGTTTCATGTATTTCTTGTTTTGTTACAGATTGTGATTCTTGGAAAAGCATTTAAGATAAAGAATCTGTTACAGGTGGCAGCGGGAATCATTTTTGGTTATTTTACCACCTTTTCCAATTACCTGTTTTCCTTTCTGCCGACACCGGATAATATAGTAGTGCGGTTGGTACTGATGATTGGAAGCGCGGTACTGATTGCTGTGGGAATTTTCTTTTACCTGCCGGCAGATATTGTTCCACTGGCGGGGGAAGGAGCTATGCAGGCGATTTCCGAGAAAACCAATTTCCTGTTTAGTAAAGTAAAGATTGGATTTGATGTAACCATGGTTGCGGCGTCCTTAGCCGCCTGCCTGATTACCCTGCATAAGGCAGGTGCTGTGGGGATTGGAACGATTGCAGCTTCCATACTGGTGGGTACCATATTAGGCAGGATTACAAGGCAGTTTGGAGAAAAACGGGATTTGCTGCTGCAAAGATAAGGTTGCAAGGGAGGTATAACAAATGACAAAAAGTATGACAGAAGGCAGACCGCTTACACTGATTTTACAATTTGCCCTTCCGCTATTGGTGGGGAACCTGTTACAGCAGACCTATAATATTATTGATGCTGCCATTGTGGGGCAGATTCTGGGGGCGGATGCCCTGGCGAGTGTAGGTGCCTCCAGCAGTGTGCAGTTTCTGGTGCTGGGTTTTTGTATCGGAATCTGCTGTGGCTTCGGTGTTCCCATTTCCAAGAGCTTTGGTGCCGGGAAGCATGAGGAAATGCGGAATCTTATTTTTCATGCTATGGTTTTAACAGGGGTATTTGCAGTTATATTGACAACGGTATGTGCGTTGCTTTGTCCGCAGATTCTTCATTTATTATCCACACCGGAGGACATTTTCGCAGGGGCATATCAGTACCTGGTGGTTATTTTTCTGGGCATACCCTTTACTCTTCTATATAATCTGTTGTCCAGTATCTTAAGGGCGGTGGGGGATAGCAGGACGCCTTTTTTGTTTCTCGCCTTTTCTACGGTGCTAAATATTATATTGGATTTGTTCTGTATTATTGTGCTGAAATGGGGCTGTGCCGGAGCAGCCATAGCAACCATTACGGCACAGGCGGTAAGCGGAATTTTATGCTATGTATATATCAGAAAGCGGATTCCGGTTCTCTGCCTGTCCAAACAAAATTACAGGATAAAGGGAGCAGGGATTAAAACCATGCTGGTCATGGGACTTCCGATGGGATTGCAGTATTCCATTACCGCAATCGGCAGTATGGTTATGCAGTCGGCAAATAACGGTCTGGGAAGTATTTATGTCTCTGGGTTTACAGCAGGTATGCGGATTAAACAGTTCCTGATGTGCCCCTTTGATGCCATTGCTACAGCCGTTTCTGTTTTCTGTGGACAGAATCTGGGTGCCGGTAAGCCGGACCGGATTAAGAAGGGTATCCGGGAGGGCATTTGTGCAGGCGTATTTTATGGACTGCTGGCAGGAGTTATCCTGATTTTTGCCGGAAGAACCCTGTCTATGCTGTTTGTAAATAAAAGTGCGGTGGCGGTATTGGATGCCTCTGCAAAATATCTGCGATGCATGGGTTTCTTCTTCTGGAGTCTTGGAATTTTGAATGTGTGCAGGATGACGACCCAGGGACTTGGCTATTCTGGCAGGGCGGTATTTTCCGGGCTGACGGAAATGATAGCAAGAATACTTGTAAGTGTAATCCTTGTGCCAATGTATGGATTCACGGCAATCTGCTTTGCAGACCAGACCGCATGGGTTTCTGCCTGCTTCTATATTGTGCCGGTATGCTTTGGATGTGTTAAAAAAATATCCTCGAAATTGGAAGAAAGTGCAGACAACTGATTTTCCGGTAATTTATATATTGATATTTTTTCGGCTGCCTGTCGTATTTTTTTCGCCTCTGCTGCACATATTATTTACAGGAAAAGCTGTTAAAAACAGCTTAAATTGTGTCACAGCAGTGGCGGAATGGAGGAGCACATGAGTGTATTAAATAATGACGAAATCCCAGTAGGACTCAGCATGGCGCTTGCCGAGAATCTTCGTGCCATGGAAAGGTTCAGTAACATGAATGAGCAGGAAAGACAGGAGTTTATCAGCCGTTCCCGCAGTGTGGGCTCTAAGCAGGAGATGAGAAGTCTGGTATCCGGCTTAGACAGCATGAACTAACGATATTTTTTCAAAAGGAAAGGGACTGCCGCACCGGATAAGGTCTGTATAGACAATCCGGGCACGGGGCAGTCCCTGTGTATATCTTTTGTACGATAATATGGAACAATAACGTTTTCGAATCAACTAGCGGTCTCTAATTCTATTAACTGATTGTTAATCTCATCAAATGAGGAAATGTGCTTATTCAGTTTCCTGCAGATGTGCAGCATTCTGGAACAATCAATCTTTTTGCCAGAACGTGCTAAGTCTAACATCAGTTTACGGTACTTTGCAATTTGCTGCCCTTCGGTTTCGAGCTGCCTTAATAGATTTTCCTGTTGTTCTTCCATAATATCTCCTCCTTTTTGTATTTTGATAGCTTCATAATACCATATCTTGGGGATAAGTACGGTAGGAAAGGGTCGCACTTTTCATAATATTTCGACAAATTCTGGTACTTTATACCGGAGGGTTCGACAATATGGGATATTTATGTGCAGAGAAAATTGTCAATAAATGTTTTCCTGTTGCGGCTGTTCCCATGGAATAATTGTTATCATAAAATATTCAGTGTTATAACTCTGATACACATAATAAAGCTCCGTATTTTCCGGTATTTCGGAATTTATTAAATTGTCCAGGTCGCTAAGAGAGGCAATATTGGAGTTGTTTAATACAAGTATATAAGCAGCCTGACTGGCGGAGGATGTAAGGTTCATATTTGTATATGCAGGAAGTGTTTCCTGTTTTGTTATTTCCAAAAAGGTAACAGGCGTTTTTGACAGAGAATATTTATTTTTAAAGTAATTCTCCATTTTGGTGCCCCATGTGCCTGACAATTTTTCTTTTGTGTCTGAAGGACGATTGTTCCGTATATTTAACAGTGTTCCGCTTTCTGTAATCAGAACTTCGTGAACTTCATCGTCATCATATCGGTAGAAGGTGACCAGAAAACAATAGGTAGAATAGGTATGGAATGAATTTTCCGTACAACGAAAGCTTTGAACTTTCCAGGAATACCAGTTGTCATAGGAAGAACCAAACTCATAAGGATAACCGCCGGCTGTGTACAATTCATTTACAGCAGTCCGCGCAAGCTCTGCTACAGCGGCATCATTTAAGGTGGTTTCTGAAATATCCACTTGTTCCGGTGTACTGTCCCATGCTCCGGAAATTAATCTTATCCGTTCATATTCGGAAAGCTTTGCTGAAGCATTTTTTGAAATCGTGGAGCCGGAGGAAGGGTAATATTCTTCCGGTACGTTTTTGACTTCATTTAGATTGGAGGCAAAGGTCAGATGAAGCAGTGTTCCCGGCAGAACGATTCCAAGTATAGTGATGAACAGAAAGCTGATAATGATTATATGTTTATATCGCGATTGTCTCATGGGGCACCTCCTGTAATATCCTTCATGTGTTAAATAGCTTTTTTAGTAACGCTTTGTCTGGATTATGTTAAGATGAGTATAACATACATTTGTACCGGGAATGCATATTTTTTTAGATAACTTTTTGATGCAGAAGCCGGATAAAATAAAAAGATAAAAGAAAAGGTAAGAGTTAAAGGAGGTGCGATGTGGAGAAATATAGAGTGGTAAAACGGCAATGGCACGCACGGATGAGTATAATGTTCTTGCTGATAGTGGCAGTGGGCTGTGGAAGGCAGGAGGTTTCCTATGAGGACAGTTCTGTTGGGGATAACCAGGCTGTGGAAAGTAATACGGAAGAAGGTGCAGGAACACTTCGGGCGTCTCTTGGGATTGATGAGGAGGAGAACTGGAAAGAGGATTTTGAACTTGGGGAAATCAGCAGCCATGTCAATGCGAAGGTTTATGTACCCGAAGCTTCCCAGATGTACACCCAAGAGGTTTCTGAATATTATTATACCGCTGAGGATAAGAAAAATATTGTGGAATATTTTTTCGATTCAGACAGTATAAAGGTGGATATGGATATGGTGCCCACAAAGGATGTGCTTCTTGAAAGTATTCAGTTGTGTGAAGCTTGTATTGCCGAACAGGAGTCAGATGCGGAAGAATGGATTAACATGATTTCGCAGGAGCAGCAACGATTGCAAACGCTGCTGGTTGACGCACCGGATAAGGAGGAAATAGAAGAATCGCCTGGTGATTATAGTGAAGACTACTATATAGGAATGCGGGATGGAGTGGAGTATGGGCTTGCTTTTGAGATAAGTAGAGAGAATAACCGCTCCGGCTGGCAGCTGCAGGCAAAAGAGGAATACTGGAATGAGTTTAATACGCTAGGGGAAGATTGTCTTGCGGCATGGATTGTCCTGGACGCAGAAGAGGATAATAAATGTAATTTAAAGGAAGCTGAGGCGGTCCGGCAGGCGGAGAAGATATGTGAGGAATTGGGATTTGCTGGATTGAAAACAGTAAGGGTAGATTCAATATTATGGCAAAAGTTTCAGAATGAAGATTTTCAACTTGAGAACAACGGATACCGCATTGTATTGCAAAGAGAAATTGGTGGTTTGTTTGTGCAGGCAGAAAACTATAGCAGCGAAAAATATTTCGATGCAGAAACAATGGAACGGTCTTATGATATGGAACGGGTAGCTGTATGGCTGAATGACAGAGGAATTTTCAGGATATCCTGTAAAGGGATTATGTCTGCGGATGAATCTGCTAAACCGGCAAAATTGTTAGATTTTGCCCAAATAAAGGAAATGTTTGCACAGCATATACTGACGTTTTCCGGAAATAATACAAGTACTAGGTGGAAGTGGATTGGACTTGAGTATGTCCGGCTCTGTGATGAACAGAATAAAGATGTATATAGTTATGTTCCTGCGTGGAGATTCTGTGAAAATATAGAGAATGAAGATTATTATATTGACCATAATATATGGATTAATGCCATTGATGGAAGCCTAATCAATATGGAACAGCAGGGAGCTGTTTCCTATCATACGGCGGAGATGGATACGGGTATTGATGCAAATGGTGTAGAGGTGAATGCTGCTTATAATGTGCAGGAATGGGACTAGGAGGGAAAAATGAGAAAATTACATAGCTTTATTAAGAAGACTAGCATATGGATGGCAGTTCTTTCTGTATTGACCGGGATATCTGGCTGCGGAAGACAGGAGGTTTCCTATGACGACATGGATGCTTCGGCAACCGGTGAACAGACAGCAGATGGACAAAATGTCACAACTGCCGCCGGTGGAACACTGAAAGAGAGTCTGGGTATCGGCGAGGAATGGCGATGGTCGGAGGATATTGGAAAGGATACCGAAATTGTAGAGGTGGCGGCTGAGCTGGTAATTCCGGAGGTATCCCAGATGTATACAGTGGAGGTGGAGAAGTATTTTTATACGCCGGAGGATAAAAAGCGGGTGATTGATTATTTTTTAGACACAGACAGTGTAAAAGTGGATTTGGAAAACGTCAGCCTGCCGACAAAGGAACATATCTCAAAAGAAATTGATAGCTTAGAGCAGGCAAAACAGGATGGAGAGGATACGGCATATCTGACAACAAAAATAGATGAACTAAAGTCGAAACTGACAACTGCCCCGAATGGCAGCGATGTGTCGGAGGATGTGGGTGATTATGACCAAAACTATTATATTGGAACAAAGAAGGAAATACCTTTTTCCCTTGCATTTGAAACGGATGAGGAGAACAATTATTCCACATGGACATTACAGGCAAAAGAGATGTCGCATTTTAATTCCCAGGGGAATGATGATATTATTCCGCAAGGAAGCGGTTTTTTACTGGACCAAAATCTATGCGCTATGTCTTCAGAGGAAGCGGTTAAGCAGGCGGAGACAATCTGTGAAGAGTTGGGGATAACGCATATGAAAGCAGTAGGGGTCAGTGATTTGGCATGGGATTTAGGGCAGGAGAAACCGGAATATAACGGATATGAAATTACCCTGACCAGGGATATCAATGGGGTATTAGTGGATAATAGCTCATATTGTGCGGATGATGAAGAGGCGGTTGCCATGCGCCTGCATCCTTACGATGCAGAAAGTATTGTAATTGATATAAATGATTCCGGTGTCTGTTATATGTGTTATAAAGGCATTCTTACCGAAGGCAGCATTGGAAACCCTGTAAAATTATTAAGCTATGAACAGGTAAAGGATGTATTTCGGGAGCAGATAAAAGAACCTTCCCTGGAATACGATACCGGAATTTCTGCTTTTTCCTGTCTGGAGATTAATTATGTGCGGATTGTAAATGAAGACAATGCCAATGTTTATTGTTATATTCCGGCGTGGAGATTGGGGGTGTCTGTCCGTTCCGGTCTTAATAATATACAGGCAGTAATTCAGAATATCTGGATTAATGCGATAGACGGTACGGTGATTGACATGGAAAAAGAAGGAAATGCCATTTATTTCACTGAATTTTAACAGCTAATAGGAAATGAGGGACATTGTGCTGAATTGCAAAATTAGTATTTCAAATAAACAGTTATAAGCGTTCCCTTTCCGACTTCGCTTTGAATATCCAGTGTTGCTCCATGCTTTTGGATGATTAAGGCAACTAAAGACATACCAAGTCCTGCACCGCCTTCTGCCCGGCTGCGGGACTTGTCTGCCATGTAAAATTCATCATAGATATGCTTTTTGGTTTCTTCGTCCATGCCACAGCCAAAATCCTGTACCTGGAAACAATAGAAATCCTCTTTTGGAAATCCACGAAAGAGGATTTTTGTATGGGGAGGGGAAGCCTTTCTTGCATTGTCAATCAGATTGATAAAGACAGTTTTAAGGAGCTCCGGCTCTCCATAAATAGTGGAGGCTGCCACCTCTGTTTCCAATACAATATCTTTGCGGTTTAAAACAGGCTGCATACTTTTGGAAATTTCTCCGGCAAACACCATGGTTTCGATTTCTGTTTTTTCAATTTCATTTTCCTTTAAGTAGATGAGGTCAAACAGCTTCATGGACATTGCTTCTAAACGTTTTCCTTCGCTGTAGATATACTGATACGCGAGCTGTCTGCGTTCATCCGTCAATGGTTTGGTCCGCAGTGTATCGGCATAGCCGATGATGGTGGTCATTGGGGTTTTGATTTCGTGGGTAAAGTCAGCTACAAACTGCTCATGCTGCCTGACCATTACATTTAATTCTTCTATGTGTTCTGATATGGAGACTGCCATGTTGTTAAATTTTTCCGCCAGCATTCCAATTTCGTCATCGGAAACAATCTCTGCCTGTATCTGGTAATCGCCCTGGGCAATGTTATCGGTAACCCTGTTTAACTGCTCCATAGGTTTTGTCAGGCGGGTGCAGATAAAATATAAGAAAATGGAACAGATTGCTAACACAATAACCATGAGAAAAAGAAAATACCAAATCTGGCTATATAGAAGCTGATAGGTATCGTCTGCATTTCGCCGGGTGATAATATATAAATCCGTATCATTTACAATATGTTTAGAGGCAACATACAGGAAGTATCCATCCGTCTCTTTTTGGGTCAGATATTTTTTGCCGCCTAATTCAAGGGAGGAGAGCAGAGCTTCCGGAATTTCGGGAGCGGTGCTGCCGTTGCTTTCACTGTTATAGACTATTTCGTCATTGTAAAGGATAAACAGGGAAGAACGGTCAGAAAGTACCTGTGTGCCGGTTTCTTCACCTGCTTTTGCAAGGTCCTGTGTCAAATCATACCTGTTCTGGTTGATTACTTCAAGCAGCCGGTATTCAATAGAGGATTGAATCAGGTTATTTTCTTCGATTGCATATGATGTCTGTATCTCCACTGATTGACGGAAATTCCGATGAATCATCACAAAGCCCAGAATGCCCAGTGCGACAGAGAGAAATGCTATATTAATCATAATAACTTTATATCGGAAGCGCATAATCAGTTACTCCTTTGAATCTAACCGGTAGCCGGATTTGTACAGTGTTTTTAAATGTTTTTCCAAACCGGTTTTTTTGCGAAGCCGTTGGATGTGGAGCTCTAATGTTCTTGTATTTCCGTCATATTCTGTTTCCCAGACGGCTTCATAAATGGCATCCCGGTGAAGTACGATATCCTTGTTACGTACAAAATATACCAGAAGTTCAAATTCCTTTGGTGTTAAGTCAATCAGCTCGTTTTCCCGGGTAACGCAGTGCTTGTCCAAATCAATGATTAGATTGTGGAAAGCAAGGATTTGTTCATTTTTATGGTAACGGCGCAGTACTACGTTGATTCGTGCTAATAATTCAGAGATTTCAAAGGGTTTTACGATATAATCCTCTGCACCGAGGTTCAGTCCCTTTACACGGTCTTTTAGCGCTGCTTTTGCAGTCAGAAAGATTACGGGAATGTGAAGGGGTTTGATATAATCAAGCAGCTCATACCCGTCAATATGGGGCAGCATAATATCCAGCAAAATTAAATCAAAGAATTGTTCTTCAAGAATATTTGCGGCAGACAGCCCGTCATAGGCACAGGTACACTGATACCCCTCATCTTCCAGGTTCATTTTGATTAAATCTGATATGGGGCGTTCATCTTCTACAATTAAAATTCTTATACGAGCGTTCATAAATATATCCCCCTGTTTTCCATTCCATAATTCTTATTCTAGGATATACGGGAATTATATCAGAAATGCATCTAAAAAAACATAGCCCCGGATAACATTTTGATGCAGCATCAACGTACACTGATATATGTAACATGAAGGGTAAAACAGGAACGGAGAAGCTGTAATATGAAAAAATATACGATAAAAAAGAAAATTCTGTATGCATTTTATATTCTTTGTATGCTGGTTTGTCTTGGCGGATGTGCGGATGGAGAAGAAGAGCAAAATGTGGAAGTCAGGATTGCAGATTATCAAAAGGATACTTACCAGACAACCACGGTACAGAAAGGAACCATTCAGCCAAAACTTACCCTGACTCTTAAGCCGGACGAATATGAGGTTATTTCCTATTCTATTACAAAAGAGATGCTTACGGTGTCGGAGTTGAATGTGGAAAAGGGCGGAAGAGTGGAGGCAGGAGCCGTTATGGTATCCTTTCAAAATGACGGCATTGAGCAGACGATTGCGGAGTATCAGCAGAGAAAAGAAGAGGATGCCCTGTTGATTGAGCATTACACAAAGCTTAGCAAAATTGATAGCCAGACAGATTACTCCGGAGAAATTGAAAAATTGAAAAACGACCAGGTTATCGCAAATCTCTATATTGAAGAGCAGAAATCCCTGTTAGCCAATTATCAGCTGGTAGCCGAAAAATCCGGCATTGTAACGGAAATCAGTGAAGCTTTGTATCAAGGATATGCCACGTCGGATGGTGCCCTGATTCGTGTTGCTTCCGGCTCCTCCAATTATATAGCGGTAACCAGTGATGATTTTGCCTTTTGTGAAGGAGATATATATGAAGCACAATTTGAAAATGCAGTCTACGAGATGAGGGTAACTGATGTGGCAGAGGAGAAAAATCAGAACCGCATTACCTTTGAACCGGTTTCCGATATGACGGGAATTTCGGAGACGGATGAACTGACAATGGAGATTGAAAAGCCGCCAATAGAAAATGTCGTCTATGTGGAAGAGAATGCAATTCTCACCGTGGAGGACAGGCAATATGCCTTTTTGTTAGATGAGAATGGGTTCCGGGAAGCGGTTCCGGTACAGGTGCAGGCTGTGGCTGATGGGTATGCGATTATTGCAAGCGGTTTAGCGGAAGGAGAGCAGGTGACATTAAATTGAGAAAAAAACGAAGGATTATTTCAATTGGGATTATTTTTTCTTTGGTACTGACCGGATGCAGTGGAAAAACGGAGGTGCCGGAGCTTATTGAACCGGTGGTAAATAACCAGTCTTTTCGTCCGGTGGAGCGGGGAGATGTAGGGAACATGGTGGTCAAGCTGGCAGATGTTGTGCCGGAGGAATACTGTCATTTTATGAAGCTGTCAACGAAGATATCAGAGATTTGTGTGGACGTCGGACAATATGTGGAGGAGGGAACGGTACTTGCAGTAACGGATATGGCAGAGCAAAAGGGGACTCTGGAAGAGAAATCCGCAGAGCTTACTTTACAGAATACCTTAAGTGCAAACAATGAAAAAATCTATCAGGAGCAATTGAAGGAATTAAACTTAAAAAAAGAGACCTGCAAGGCTTTGGGGGACAAATCCGGAGTGAAGAAGTATGATACACAGATTGCAATTGCAGAAGAAAACCAGCGCTATGATAAGCTTTTGGCAAAGCATAATCAGACAGTGCTTCAGGAGGAGATTGCTGAATTGAAGGAAGGGATAGAGGAGGCAACGCTTAAGGCAAGGCATGCAGGATATGTCACCTATGTAAAGGATTTATCCGAGACAGATACCGTAAACAGCATGGAGAATGTTGTAATCATATCGGATTATAACGAGCTGCATTTAGAATTGGAGGATAATCTGACTTCTGATTTTTACCGCAAGGAGATAAGCCGGTATGACCGGATTTATACAGAAATCGGAGGAAAAAAATATACAGTGAAGCCATTTGATTATACAAATGCACAAATGCTGGCAATTCAGAGTGCAGAGCTTTATCCAAGAATCCGGTTGGATGCAGAGGGGGTAACAAGCGGTATCCGGCCAGGGGATAAGATTCCTGTCTATTTTACAAAGGACCAGAAACAGAATGTATTAAAGATTGGAACGGATTCCCTGTATAACGAGGGTGACACTTATTTTGTCTATGTGCAGAACGGAGAAAAAAAGAAAAAACGGGAGATTCAGATTGGCTATATGAACGATTTGTATGTCGAGGTAACCGATGGACTTGAGGAGGGGGAATGGGTATTTTATTCTTCCGAAGCCGTTATGCCGGATGCGTATGAGAATTATGCTGTAAAAAAGCAGGTATACAGTATGGAAACGAATGAGACGGGGCTGCGGGGGCAGATTGCCTATACGAAGCTGTATGCCTATACACAATCGGAAGCTGCAACGGTAGAGACCTTAAATTTTGCAGAGGGAGATACAGTAGCAAAGGGTGATTTGCTCTGTGTGTTAGATTTGGAGACCGGAAGCGCAAAGCTTAGAGAGCAGCAGCAGGCAATCAGTAATCTCAAGGCAGATTACACAAAGAGCAAAAAGGAATACGATGCGCAGATTGCCGGCTTGGAGAAACAGATAAAGCAGCTTAACAAGAAAAAAGCATCCAATAGCAGGAAAATGGAGAGCAGCGCCGGTTCAAAGAAGGAAACAGAGATTTTGCATACAGGAAAAATGGGGGAGGTTTGGCAGATGGCTGCACCGGATACCACCCAGGCAGAAGCAGAGGTACCGGAGTCCACAGAGGAGACGGAAACAACGGAATCGGAGCCCACAGAGGATACGAAAACAACGGAATCGGAAGCTTTGACAGGGGATAAGGATGAACAGGGCACAAAGCAGGACACTACAGCAGAAGACGGAACCGGGCAAAATACTGAGTCAAACTCCGGGCAAAATACCGGAGACGGAGCGGATACAGAAAATGGTGATGACAAGGAACCGCAGGAAGACGCAGTAAGTGCAGAACAGCTTATATGCGAGAAAAACATATTAATATACCAAAGGGATAATCTGACGGCACAGTATGTATATGACAGTCAGATTTTGCAAATGGAGTATGATAAGCTGGCAGAGGGAAATGACGGTCATGGAAAGGTGGAGGTTTATGCGAATCAGGACGGGATTCTCAGAAACGTCAATATTTATGAAGGAAAAGAAATGAATCCGGAAAAGGATGTGAATTTATTCCAGATATGTGATGTGACCAGCAGAAAGCTTATGGTAAATACGAAAGAGGATTATGCAGGTGCGGGAAATGAAGTCACACTTTATCCTAAAGATAACAAAACCCAGTCATTTACGGCAGAAATAATAGGTAACTCGGCAGTGGCAGATAAGGTGTATCTGTCCGGGGAAGACGGGAAGATTTATGTGACACAAAGCCGTTCTTCACAGGAAGGTAACCGGGTATATATTGCGGTGGAAGATTCCCAATCGGAGGAAATGTTAAAGAATGCAGAGGTGTTCTATTCAAAGGCAAGACTGCAAAATGCAGTGGTGCTTCCGGGTACCATGGTAAGCAAGGAGGTTAACAAATGGAAGCCCGATGTTACATTGTATTATGTCTGGAGAGTGGTGGATGATGTTTTGATAAAGCAGTATGTGACGACAGACGAGTCACTTAATACGTTAACGGAAACCTGTATATTAGACGGGCTTTCAGAAGGTGATATTGTGGCAGAGCAGATTGTAGAAAAGTGAGGGGACGGTATGCTTGTATTAATTAAGAGAAAACTACAGAATAAAAAAATACTGAACGGCTGTCTGCTGCTGGGAATCACACTATTGATTGCCATTGCAGCCAGTACGCCGATGTTAAAAAAAGGTTCCCTTAACCGGCTGATACAAAATAAATTTACAGAAAGTATTGAGGAAAATAATGCCTATTCTGCAGTGATAGGGAAAACGGCTTCCGTAAAAAATGAAAATGGCGTGGAGTATTCCCAGGTGCTTGATAAGATTGCCGGTTATCAAAAAACCTGGCAGCGCTATATGGATGTTTCGGTTATGGCTGCGGAAATCCATACATGGATAAATGGTTCATCTGTCAAGCGGCAGTATGGTTCTGGCAATGACTGGATAAATATTGCATGTATACCGGAGATGGAACAGCATATTAAAATTTTAAAAGGGATTTCTTATAGTGAAGAAAAGGAAAAAGAGGATTCGGAAAATATTTATCCCTGCGTTATTACAGAGAAGCTTATGGATACATGCGGTTTTGTACAAGGAGAACAGATTACGTTTGATGATATAACGGATTCCGATGGAAACACGCTTGTTTTACAGATTGCAGGAATTTTTGATGAGGCAGATAATACGGATATTTTTTGGAATATAGAAGCAGATGAATTTGAAAAGGAGGTTTTTGTCAGTGAAGAATCAATGAATGCTATTGCCAGCCGTTTTACCTGTAATGAAGTATATTATGATATATATGTAATGCTTGATTATTCTCAGATAAATACCGCAAATGCGTCGGATTTGCAGTATTATCTCCAGCAGTTTCATGAAAAAGATGAATTTTTTACAGACAATTTTTTAGATTTGCTGAAGCAGTATCAGGAAAATAAAAAATTTATTGATATTATTTTCTGGGTGCTGGAGCTGCCTGTTTTTGTATTGCTGCTGGCATTTATCTATATGGTTTCCGGTCAGATTCTAAGTATGGAGACCGGCGAAATTGCCATGTTTAAGAGCCGTGGATTTTCTGCAAAGCAGATTGTCTTGATTTATTTATCCCAGTCGGGAATAATGGCAGGAGCCGGTATTGTGCTTGGTTTACCGCTGGGGGTTCTGTTTTGTAAGCTGGCGGCTTCCACCAATGGATTTTTGGAGTTTTCCTTAAAGTCTACTGCCGTATATAAGCCCACTCTTGGAATGCTGCCCTATGCTTTTGCCGGAGCGCTTATTGTCATTGCCTTTATGACGATTCCGGTAATCCGGTATTCCCGCGACACCATTGTAGAACAAAAGAGCAGGCTGGCACAGATTAGTTCTGTCAGCTTTATAGAGAAATATTTTATAGATGTTATCCTGTTACTTATTTCTGTTTACCTTCTCTATAACTATAATAAGCAGAAAAGCTCTCTTGCATGGGATGTTATGATTGGTGAAAAACTGGACCCGATGGTGTTTTTAAACCTTTCCCTGTTTTTGCTGGCATGCGGGTTGGTGGGACTTAGGCTGATTAAGTATATTGTCCGTCTTATTTATCATTTTGGCAGGAACAAATGGAAACCCCATATGTATGCATCCTTTTTGCAGATTATGCGGACAAGTGGAAAACGGAATTTTATTTCTGTCTTTTTGATTTTTACCATTGCAATGGGAATCGTAAATGCGAATGTTGCCGGAACAATTAATAAAAATAATGAAATGCGGATAAGGTACAATGTGGGTGCAGATGTAGTGGCTGCAGAGCATTGGACGGCTCAGGTATATATGGATTCCAAGTTAAGGAGGGCAGTACAATATTATGAGGAACCGGATTATGGACGGTTTTCCGGGCTGGAAGAGAATGTTTGCACCAGTATGACGAGAGTGGTCAGAGACGATGGGGTGATAGTAACGGTGTCCGATAAGACACTTCCGGAATGCAGTATGATGGCGGTTCAGACAAAGGAATTTGGGCAGACCGCCAGGCTGCAGGATGGGCTTAATGAGGAACACTGGTATAACTATTTGAATGCTCTGGCAAAAAATGGTTCCGGTGTGTTAATTTCCCAAAATCTTGCCAAGGAGCTTGATTTAAAGGTTGGTGATACGATTTCCTATTCAAGACAGGACCCGCTTGCCGGAAAGGGGAAGGCTGGAGCGATAAGCTGTAATGGAATTGTGTGTGGAATTTTTGATGCATGGCCGGGATATGAGCAGTACAGCTATGAACAGGATGACAAGGAGGAGCTGGTGGAAAAAGAAAATTATCTGCTTGTGGTTAATTATGCGTATGAGGTAAATGCAATGGGAACAATACCCTATGAAATCTGGATGAGCCTTAAGGATGGTGCTGCGGTTTCCGATGTAAGACAATATCTGGAGCAGGAAAATATTGTGACGGATTATGTGAAGAGCACGCAGGAGGAAATTGATGAAACCCGTAATTCTGCCATGATACAGATAACCAATGGATTGTTCAGCCTTAGCTTTTTGGTCAGTATCATTTTGTGTATGGTGGGATTTCTGATTTACTGGATTACTTCGATAAAGCAGCGGGAGTTGTTATTTGGCATTTACCGCGCCATGGGAATGGGTATGAAAGAGGTCAGGCGTATGCTTCTGAATGAGCAGGTATTTTCTTCTCTTTTTGCGGGAGTGTTTGGCGGACTGGCGGGTTTCATAGCAACGAAGTTATTTACCGGTCTGATAGCAACGATATATCTGCCGCAGAGCCACAATATTGCATTGCAGGTTTTCCTGGACGAAAGGGATATGATACGGTTATTTTTCGTAGTGCTGTTAATGATTGGAATTGCCTTAAAGGTTCTTTTGAATATGCTGAAACAATCCAGTATCACGAATGCAATTAAGATGGGAGAGGACTAGACTATGCAGAATTTGATAAAAACAAATAAAATTGTGCGTGCATTTCCAATGCCGGAAGGGAATACCTTTTATGCCTTAAAAGGAATTGACATGGAGATACCAGAGGGAAAGCTTACGATTCTGAAAGGACGTTCAGGTTCCGGTAAGACAACACTTCTGAATATTTTAAGCGCACTGGATAAGGCAACGGAGGGGGAGGTATTTTTTGACGATACAGAGCTTGGCAGCATGAATGAGGAGGAACGGGATATGTTACACCGGTATAGGGTTGGATTTGTATTCCAGTCAGTGGCGCTGATTCCGATTATGAATGCCTATGAAAATGTGGATTTTAGTCTTCGCCTTGCCGATTATCAGGGGGACAGAGCGCCTCGGATTAAACATGTGCTTAAGATGGTAGGACTTGCAGGAAGAATGAACCATATGCCAACGCAGATGTCCGGCGGAGAACAGCAGAGAGTTGCCATTGCAAGAGCGGTGGCGCATAAGCCGCAGATTATATTTGCGGATGAGCCCACCGGAGCATTGGACACTGCTTCCGGGCTTGCAGTAATGAAGCTTTTTAAGGATTTAATTGAAAATGAAGGTATTACAATTGTTATGACTACCCACGACCCGGCTTTGATGGAGCTGGGGGATGTGGTCTATGAGATTGAGGATGGTGAGATTATTGGAAGAGAAGAACATTTTTATCCGCTGTGACAGCCTTGTTAAGATTTATAAATCCGAGGATGTGGAAGTAATGGCATTACAGGGGCTGGATTTGGAAATTGAAAAAGGAGAGCTGATGGCGGTCATCGGGAAGAGCGGCAGTGGGAAATCAACGCTGATGAATATGATAGGCGGCTTAGAGCGTCCATCTGCCGGAAAGCTCTACATAGACGGGAAAGATTTATTCACGTTGAGTGACAATGAAATGGTGGAGTACCGGAATAAGACAGTGGGTTTTGTCTGGCAGAAAAGCTCCAGAAATCTTGTCCCTTACATGACAGCAGTAGAGAATATAGAGGTTCCCATGTATTTTACGAAGAAAAGTCCGGAGGACATGAGAAAAAAGGCATTGGAGCTAATCGAAAAGGTGGGGATGCTTCATAAGAAGGATTCTTATCCGGAGCAGATGTCCGGCGGCGAGCAGCAGCGTATTGCCATAGCCGTTGCTCTGGCAAACGAGCCTGATATTTTGCTGGCGGATGAACCGACGGGAGCGGTGGACTCCAAAACCTCAAATAAGATTCAGGATTTATTCCGCAGCCTTAATAAAGAGCTGGGAATAACGATTATCATTGTAACCCATGATATCAGTCTGGCAAACAAGGTAAACAGAGTGGTTATGATTTCAGATGGCAAAATCAGCACGGAAAAGATTATGAAGGAGAAATACCAGCAGGCCATGAATCTGTTGGATGGAGAATTTATCAGCGGAAATGAATCCCATGAGGAATATTCTGTTTTGGATAAAGCAGGAAGACTTCAGTTAAATGAAGAAATGCTGTCGGCTGCCGGGATTGATGGTAATAAGGTAAAGGTACAGGTTGTTGATAATAAGGTGGTAATCAGCAGGGAATAAAGGAGGTGTTAGTGCAATTTTAACATAATATGGTATTAATTTGCAGAAAATATAAACAAATTCACAATAAATATGTTGACATAGAAAAAATAATATAGTACAATGTGTACATGAATTGAAGGCAGCAAGCTGGATTGTTACTATTTATTAGGCAAGACTGGGTTGTACTCGAACAAGAACAGTAATGTTCACATAGGTTGGATATATTATCAATGTATGGAGAGAGTATGATGCAGTTTTTTTATTTATATTTTTTGAAATAGAGAGGATTTGGATTGTTGTGAAGATTCTGAAAGTAATTAACAACAATGTTGTGAGCGCCTATAATGAACAGGGTAAAGAGGTTGTGGTTACCGGTAAGGGAGTGGGTTTCCAGAAGAAGGCGGGAGACCAGATTGATTCGGATGAGGTTGAGAAAATATTTCGTCTGGATGATGACCATACCAATGAATTTGAGGCACTGATTAAGGATATTCCATACGAGTATATACGGGTGGCAGGTAAGATTATATCCAATGCAAAGAAATGTCTGGATAAAAAGCTTAGCAAGAATATTTATATCGGACTGACAGACCATATGAATTATGCAATTACCCGCGCGCAACAGAATATCCGGGTAGAAAATGCATTGCTCTGGGAGATAAAGCGTTTTTATCACCAGGAATATCAGATTGGCCTGGATGCCTTAGATATAATCAAAAAAGAATTAGGGGTATCCTTGCCGGAGGATGAGGCAGGCTTTTTTGCACTTCATATCGTGAATGCAGAGATTGGCGCCGATATGAGAAATACCGCAAAGGCACCCGATATTATCAAGGATGTTCTCAATATTGTAAGTTACACCTTAGGGGTAGAGATGGATGAAAACAGTCTCAGTTATGAGCGTTTTGTTACCCATCTGAAGTTCTTTCTGGAACGGATTCTAAGCGGCAAGACCTATGAAGAGGGATACTATGAATTAAATGACATGGTAAAAGATAATTTTCCGGAGAGTTATCGCTGTGCACTTAGGATTCAGACCTATATAAAAGCCAGGCTTCACTATGAAGTATGCGAAGAAGAACTCACTTATCTGGCGGTACATATCCAGAATATTGTGCGGCACAGATAAATATATGGCGGCATCCATAGAGTGGCAGATGCCGGTAAAAAAAGTAAATAATTAGGCTCTCGCCTAATACAATATATTATGGGATTGTTACATTTGGTTGGCAAAACCCGGACGATGAAACATGATTACAAATAGGTATATGGAATTGTGTCGATATCGTACCGGGTTTTTTTAATAGCCGGATACCAGATAGCACATCCCGGGAAAAAGGAGGAATTACTATGGCAAGTAAGTATGATGGATTAGCAAGGATTATTATCCAGAATGTGGGTGGTAAAGGGAACATTGCAGGCCTCACCCACTGTGTAACAAGGCTTCGGTTCAAATTAAAGGACGAGTCGAAGGCACAGACAGATATCCTGAAGGATACCGATGGAATTGTAACTGTAATTCAAAATGGCGGGCAGTATATGGTGGTTATTGGCAACCACGTACCGGATGTATATGCCGCCGTGGTTTCTGTGGGACATCTGGAAAGTATTGCAGTAAAAGAGGATGACGGGGAAAATGATGGACCAAAGGAAAAAATGAATCCATTTAACGCATTTATCAGCATTGTAACAGGAGTATTTACCCCATTTTTGGGGGTACTGTGTGCCTGCGGTATTATTAAAGGATTACTGTCACTGTTTGTAGCAATCGGTGTACTGGACGGAGCAGGAGGAACCTATAATATTCTGTATTCCTTAGGCGATGCAGCATTTTATTTTCTTCCGGTTGTCTTAGGCTATACAGCGGCAAAGCGTTTCAAATTACCGGAAATGGAAGGCTTGATTATCGGACTGGCGATGGTATATCCATATGTGGTATCCGGCAGTGGAATGGATGTATCCAATATTTTTGGCATTCCTGTTGTAATGCCGGCATCCGGGGATTATACCACCAGTGTGATTCCGGTTATCTGTGCTGTAGCATTTGCAGCATGGTTTGAAAAGCATTACAAAAAGTATATTCCGGATACGATTAAATTATTTGCGGTTCCGTTAATTACCTGTTTTGTAACAATTTGTCTGACCTTCTGGATTATCGGACCAATCACCTCTGTTGTTGCCAGTGGTTTAGGCTTTGTATTTGAGGCACTCAATAATTTCAGCCCGATTCTCATGGGCCTTGTAGTTGGTTTCTTCTGGCAGATACTTGTTATGTTTGGTCTGCATTGGGCGCTTGTTCCGATTGCACTTTCCAACATGACGCTCGGCGGAGATGTTATTTTAGCAGGAATGTTCGGTACTACCTTTGCCCAGACCGGAGCATGTATTGGTATTATGCTTAAGACCAAGGATAAAAAGCTTAAGAGCATCTGCCCACCGGCAATTATTTCAGGTGTTGCAGGTGTAACAGAGCCGGCTATTTATGGTATTACTCTTCCTAAGAAAGCTCCATTCTTCCGAACCTGTGCAATTGCAGGTATTGCCGGCGCTGTTTTATGTGCTTTAGGTGCAAAGGATTACTCTATGGCAGGCATGGGCGTATTTGGTTATACCATGTTTATTACACCTGAAAATGATATGTCCAAGATGATAATTGCAATTGTTGTTACTGTAATATGTGTAATTGCCGGTATTGTCTGTGAGTTGATTTTCTATAAGGATGATACAAAGAAATCAGCAGAAGCAAAAGAGACTAAGACAGCTGTTGCAGATAAGAGCGAAGCATTAGTTTCTCCGCTTAAAGGAGATGTGATTGCACTTTCAGAGGTTAAGGATGAGGCATTCTCTACAGGTGCATTAGGACAGGGACTTGCAATTGTTCCGTCTGAGGGTAAGCTCTATGCGCCATGTGATGGTGAGATTACCACCTTCTTCCCAACCGGTCATGCCATTGGTATTACCACAGAAAAGGGTGCAGAAATCCTGATGCATGTCGGTATGGACACCGTGAAATTAGACGGAGATGGATTTACTCCGAAAAAGCAGCAGGGCGATAAGGTGAAAAAGGGTGAGCTGTTACTGGAATTTGATATTGAGAAGATTAAGGAAGCAGGATTAGAGACCACCACACCGGTTATCATTACCAATTCAGACGATTACTCTGATGTGGCAGTGACAGAGCCAAAGACTGTTAATCCGGGAGATGAAATCGTGAATCTTCTGTAATACTTTAATATCCTCCGATGCCGGGACAATATCAGAACGGGCACCGGAGGTGGCAATAATCAGGGATAGAATTTATCATAGGTAATTGCGAAACTCTTTATTTCAAAATGAAAGTTGTGCAAATGTAACAAATTTATGTTTGTAGGACATTTGAGAACGTCAGTGCTTAGCGAG
>UQXF01000042.1 GCA_900544905.1 uncultured Clostridium sp. | reverse complement strand
TCTACACGCGTAAGATCGTCGGCAGCGTCAGATGTGTATAAGAGACAGTTCCATGACAGGTCAAAAGTCAGGGAAAACTTATTGACTGTTCCACTTAAAACAAAAGAATCCGTTACATCTCTATGCTTTGCTTCAGAAAAATCCTTCAAACAGTTACAATAGGAATAAAAGCGATTAATAAATTTTCTTTCCATATTTTTCAATATCCTCTCTAAGCAGCACATTATCTTTACACGTTTCCCATTCAAAAATATCGATAGTTTTTAATGTGGGAATGTTCTGCAATTCTTCTTCCAGCTTAAGGAAATTATAATTACCACGGACAACAATATCAATATCACTCTTTTCCGTATTTGTTCCCTTTGCATAAGAACCAAATAGCAGTAACGAAGTTACATTATTTTCTTTACATATAGAAGTAATCTGCTTTATAATCTCCTGAAACTCCATCCCGGTATCTCTCCTCTTAACCCACAGTCAAAAAAACATTATTTATTATTGATATAATTAACCAATCCCTCAGCCTTGATAATCTCCTGCATAAACGGCGGGAATGCCTGACCCTTGAACTCCGTTCCCTTTGTCCTGTTGTAAATCATACCGCTGTCAAAGTCAATTTCCACCTCGTCTCCGGCTTCAATTCCCTTTGCCGCCTCCGGACACTCAATAATCGGAAGACCGATGTTAATGGCATTCCGGTAAAAAATTCTTGCAAAGGTCTCGGCAATGACACAGCTGATACCACTTGCCTTAATGGCAATCGGCGCATGCTCCCTGGATGAGCCGCACCCAAAATTCTTGTTTGCCACCATGATGTCTCCCGGCTTTACCCGGTTTACAAAATCCTTATCTATATCCTCCATGCAGCTCTTAGCAAGCTCTGCCGGGTCGGATGAATTTAAATATCTTGCAGGAATGATAACATCTGTATCCACGTTATCTCCATATTTATGTACTGTTCCATGTGCTTTCATAACTATATATACCTCCATCTCTTTCTATTACACCAAATCTGTTACGTACCTTTTCTCAGTGCCTTCTCTATTCTGAAATAAAACTTATCAGAGCCAGTCCCAACAGATAATCATAATCCTAACTCGCAGGGACAGGAAATCTTTCCGGTTACTGCAGAGGCTGCTGCCACCGCCGGTGAAGCTAAATAAATCTCAGAATCCACATGACCCATACGCCCTACAAAGTTACGGTTTGTGGTTGCCACCGCTTTTTCACCTGCTGCAAGGATTCCCATATGTCCGCCAAGACACGGACCACAGGTCGGTGTGGAAACCACTGCACCTGCCTCAATAAATGTCTTAAGCAGTCCTTCCTCCATTGCCTGTAAGTAAATTGCCTGGGTCGCAGGAATTACGATGACACGAAGTCCCCTGGCACATTTTCTTCCCTCTAAAACCTTAGCGGCAACTCTTAAATCCTCAATCCGCCCGTTGGTACAGGAACCAATCACTACCTGGTCAATTTTAATTTCCGGTACTTCACTGATTGGCTTTGTATTCTCCGGTAAATGCGGAAATGCCACTGTAGGCTCTAATTTGCTCAAATCAATAGTATAAGTCTCATCATACACAGCGTCCTCGTCTGCCTCGTAGACCTTATACTCCTTAACGGAATGCTCCTTCATATACGCAATTGTTTTCTCATCCACCGGAAAAATACCATTCTTTGCTCCGGCTTCGATTGCCATATTTGCCATGGTGAAACGGTCATCCATGGAAAGGCTGGCAATACCGTCTCCCACAAATTCCATAGATTTATAAAGTGCACCATCCACACCGATTAAGCCGATGATATGTAAAATCACATCCTTACCGCTCACCCATTTTCCAGGCTTACCAATCAATACAAACTTAATGGCAGAAGGAACCTTAAACCATGCTTTTCCGGTTGCCATACCAGCCGCCATATCGGTGGAACCGACACCGGTGGAAAAGGCTCCCAGCGCGCCATAGGTACAGGTATGGGAATCCGCACCGATACAGGTCTCGCCTGCTACAATCAATCCTTTTTCCGGAAGTAATGCGTGCTCAATACCCATTTCCCCAACGTCAAAGAAATTAGTAATATTCTGTGCACAGGCATACTCTCTTACACATTTACAGTGCTCTGCACTCTTGATATCCTTATTCGGTGTAAAATGGTCCAATACCATCGCAATCTTATCCTTGTCAAACACCTTGTCTGTCTTGAACTTATCCATCTCATGGATTGCCACCGGTGTCGTCACATCATTTCCTAATACCAAATCCAAGTCTGCCTCAATTAACTGTCCTGCCTCAACAGCTGGCAGACCAGCATGTGCGGCTAAGATTTTCTGTGTCATTGTCATTCCCATAACACAATCTCTCCTTTTCTTTTCATAAATTTTGTTCTTATCATACCACAAAGACCAATATAAATAAAATATATATTTTGAATATTTATCATAACTTTAAGTTATAAAATTCTGGAATTTTTTCTATCCTATGTTATAATCATAGATAAATTATTGCAGGAGCGTATTACCATGGAACAGAATTTAAACTACTATAAAATATTCTATGAAACCGCCAAAAGCGGCAATATCAGCAAAGCGGCTGAAAATCTGTATATCAGCCAGCCTGCGGTCTCCAAATCCATAGCCAGATTGGAGCAGTCCCTGAACCATACCCTTTTTATCCGCAGCAAAAAGGGAGTTCGTCTCACCGAGGAGGGGGAAACTCTTTTCCATTATTTGTCAACAGCCTTTGATTCCATTGATACCGCCGAGAAAACCTTAAAGCGGATTGGGCAGTTTGGCATTGGACAAATCCGCATCGGCGTGTCCACCTCCCTTTGCAAGCATATCCTGCTCTCCTATCTTCAGGACTTTATCCGGGATAATCCCCATGTAAAGGTGTCCATAGCCTGCAATCCCACCTTTGAGACAATCCAGTTACTAAAACAGGGAAAAATTGATATCGGACTGATATGTGATACGCCTCTGGATAAAGGCTTTCATTTTCTGCCTGTAAAATCCATTCATGATACCTTTGTGGCGACACAGACCTATTTAGACAACCTGATGCTGCGGGAACAGGATGCCATTACCGGCAGTGACGGGGAGGCAGAAAGCGAACCATTTTCCGCTATTCCCAATATGACAGGACTCTTTCTGTTCACGGAAAAAAATGAAGTGCCAGCCACATCCATTCCCATGAGTGGAAAGGAAATATTAGAAAAGTCCAACCTTATGCTTTTGGATAAGGGCAACATTTCCCGCATCTACATTGATACCTTTTTTGACAGGAACCATATCCATCCTGGACAGGTTCTGGAAATCAACAATATGGATTTGTTAATTGATTTTGCCTCCATCGGAATGGGGGTAGCCTGCGTGGTACGGGAATTTGTCTCCTCTTATATTGAATCCGGACAGGTTTTAGAGGTACCTGTAGGCTACGATATACCGGAACGCACAATAGGCTTTATCTATGATGAGCACGGTCTGAACACTACCGCTAAAAAATTCCTGGACTTCTGTAAATCCGGATAAGCCTTGATGCCCCTATAGAATAATCAGCTTTTTGTCTGACCGGGACAGCGTTTCAAAGCCATCCTTCTTCACCACCACTAAGTCCTCAATCCGGACGCCGAACCTGCCCGGCAGATAAATACCCGGCTCATCCGTAATTACCATATTTTCTCTGGTAATCACATCACATTTTGGAGAAAATCTCGGCTCCTCATGGATGTCCAGTCCGACGCCATGCCCTAAGCCATGCCCGAAATACGCCCCATATCCACAATCCCGGATGTAATCCCTGGCAACCGCATCGATTTCACTGCACCGGACGCCTTCCCGGATGCTATCCATTGCCCGGAGGTTAGCGTCCAATACAATCTGGTACACCTTCTTCATTTCCTCTGTCGGCGTGCCCACTGCCACGGTTCTTGTCATATCCGAGCAATACCCCTGGTATACACAGCCAAAATCCATGGTCACAAAGTCACCCTTTTCAACCCGCCTGTTTGTCACCTGGGCATGGGGCATGGAGGAATTGGGACCACTGGCTGCAATAGTGTCAAAGCTGAGCCTGGAGGCTCCCTGTCTCTTCATGTAAAATTCAAGCTCCAATGCAATTTCTGCCTCTGTGATTCCCGGCTTTATTCTATCCAGTATATAAGAAAATGCCGCATCCCCAATTGCCTCTGCCTTTGCAAGCCTGGCAAGCTCCGCATCATCCTTCACCATTCTGCATGTATTAATGCTGTCGCTGGCGGGCTCAAAGGAATACGCCTTACAAGCCTCGCAGAGCTTCATATACCTTGCCAGATTCATGGTGTCCTCTAAAGCGATGCGAACCTTTCCATTGCTTCCTCCCTGATTCCTTTTGTTTCCATATATCCGGTCTAATAAGCCTTTTACCGCTTCCCCATAGCCTGTCTGTTCCAGCTTAAGCAGTAAAAGACCCGGACACTCCTTTTCCACCTGCTCATAGTAACGGGAATCCGTGATAATATAACCGGACTCCTGTCCATCCCCGGAAGCTTCTCCATCATGCAAGGCTTCCCCGTCCACCGGCATAAAAAACATTGCCTCTCCACCGGTAAAGCCGGTGTAATAGTACAGATTGGAAGGACTGTCAATCAATACCCCGTCCATCTGCTTTTCATGGATTAACTGTCTTAAATAATTTCTTCTCTTTTCAAACATATCTTGATGCTCCTTATTATTTCTTCCAGGTTATCGGAATTTGTCTCAATTACTGCATCCGCCGCCTCTTCATAGAGAGGTCTTCTGTCGCTCATCAGACTACAGATTTTTTCATATGGATTCTCTCCCCGTAACAGTGGACGGTCAGAATTACCCTTCACCCGTTCATAAATCACCTGAGGCGCCGCTGTCAGATAACACACACTGCCAATTTCCTTAAGCAGACGTGCATTTTCTTTCTTAAGAGGCATTCCTCCACCGGTTGCCAGTACAGTATTCTTTACATTATCCCGTAAATCCGTCAAAACCTCTGTCTCAATTCTGCGGAAAGCTGCTTCCCCGTCCTCTGCAAAGATATCGGAAATAGATTTGCCAGCCCACTTTTCAATATAGGCGTCCGTGTCCAGAAAATCCATATGCTGCTGCCGCGCCAGTTCTTTCCCAACGGTAGTTTTTCCACTTCCCATAAACCCAATTAATACAATATTATCCTTCGGATATACCTTACGCTTCAAATCCACATAGATATCCTCAATGATGTCCTGGGGAACTGTCATATCACTCCACAGCTCATAAGCGATAACTCCCTGATACAACAGCATTTTCAAGGCATTATACGCCCTTCCTCCATACTCTGTCACCAGCCTCATAAACCGGGTCTGGGCAGGATTATAAATCAAATCCACTCCGATTGCTGTCTTTTTATAAAATGCAGGGTCATCCAGCACAACACATTCTGTATTGGGCGCCAATCCAATGGAGGTTGCCTGGAACACAATCAGATTATCCTCCCGGATTTCTCCATAGGCATCCAGTGCCATAGGTATGACAACTCCTGACAGCTTCTCCTCTTTGCCGTCACCGTTTTCTGCAACAGCCCTGTTCATGCTCTCCGCAATCTGCTCTGCCTTCTCCAGGGTACGGTTTAACAGGTAAATCCTTTCCGCTCCCTCCAACAGACACATATACACTACCGCCTTGGCAGCTCCGCCGGCACCTAAAATCACAACTACCCTGTTTTTCAGAGTAATCCCATCCTCTCTAATCTGCCGCCGTAAGCCTGACATATCTGTATTGTAACCCTTATAGCCATGCTTCTCCTCCACCCTCACCAGAGTATTGACGGCTCCAATCTGCTTTGCCGCCTCGTCAATTTCCACCAGGCTTTCCATAACCCGGTTCTTATGGGGAACCGTCACATTCAGACCCTGTATATTTAACGCATAGGCGCCTTTTACCGCCTCTGCCAGCCCGTCCGCTTCCACCTGAAAGGGAACATACACAAAAGAATTACCTACTTTTTCACTGATTCCGTTATGAATCACCGGCGATAATGTATGCCCTACCGGATTGCCAATCAATCCAATTAATTGTGTGTGTCCATCAATATTCATAATTTCCGTCCTCTTTCCCTGCTGTATTTTCAATCGCACATATCTGTTTTTCAAATAATCATTTATCAAACTCATTTCTGCCTAAATGGTGCTTTTTCCGGTAGCTCCATTTTACAAGCTTCTCCGGAATACGCTTCAATATAATCTGAATCTCTTCCTTTGGATTAATGGGCTCCAGTAATATGCTGTAAATTCCTGCAGCATTCGCCCCCCAGATATCTGTAAAAATCTGGTCTCCCACAAACAATGTATTGTCCACGGTTGTTCCAAGCCGCTTCATTCCCTCTATATATCCCCGCTTACCGGGCTTCCATGCTTTATACACATAATCCACCTGCAGTGGCTCCGCAAACCTTCTCACCCGTTGTTCATCATTGTTAGAAATCAGGCAGACCCCGTATCCCAATTCCTTTATCCGGTTAACAAAAGCCTTTGCCGCATCATCAATGGGCTCATCATGGGGAACCAGCGTATTGTCAATATCAAATAAAATTCCCCGGTAGCCCTGCCGGTAATATGCTTCAACAGGTATGTCTTCCTTTTTGTTAAAATATTTTTTTGGATAAAATAGCTTCATAACTTCCTCCGACTTCAATATCTCACAATTTTTTCTGATAATTCTCTAATTGATGAAATACTCCTACCACATGCACCGTCTTACCACGGATACCAAATATAACAATATAATCCATTTCCGGCACAACTGCCTCGTGATAACCTTTCTCTGCCAAATAGCTATCCTGACTAATCGGAAATTGTTCTGGATTATCCTCTAGCCTGTCATAAATGCTGTCAATGCCATCCAATAAATGTTTTGCTGCCTGCTTACTTTTCAACTGGTAAAAGAGATAATATACCAATTTATCCAATTGTTCTTCGGCGTGTTCTGTAACAATCAAATTATAGGCCATATTTCGCCCTCGATTCTCTGAGTGATGCTCTGGCATCTTTTACCCGCCCTGCTTCTATCTGCTTTTCAGATATCTCGATGTCATGATACATGGCAATCTTATGCATTGTATTCTCATATATCTCCATGCTCATGATTACCATATCTCCATATCCATTTTTGGTTACATAAATCGGTTCTTCTGCTTTATGACACATATCTGAAATTTCCGATGTATTCTTCAAATCTTTAATAGGAATAATTTGTGGCATAATATCACTCTCCTTTCAATGGGATAATTATACCATAATTATGGTATAATTAAAAGCATCTTATTCATAAAATCTATTTTTGACATGGCATCATAAAAAACGGTGTGAGGTATTACCCTCACACCGCATATTCTTAAATATGATATTTTATTCTGTCGGAGATATCTCCAATTACACTGTCTTCCAATGTATCGTTTCTGGTCAAATCCCATAACTTCGGTATCAGATTAATCTTAATCCTCTGATATGAGGTCTTTCCATTACTGTCTGTAGCCTGGATTACAATATATGTGTAATATCCGCCATAAACCTGGAAGTATTCCGGCTTCAATTGAAGCTTCTTATAACCGTTTTCATTGCCGTCTTCTGCATCATCCTTGTATTCCCTCAGCTTCGCCAGTTCCTTGGATGCCAGCTTCTTGCTGTCCTTCGACTTCGTGTTATACTGAGCAATCAGAACATGGTTTGCATCATTTGCAACATAGGAATTACTGTATGATACATTTCCGTCTTCATCCTCAATACCATAATCTAAATCATAGAATACATAAACCTCTCCCAAATCAGCCTTGGAGTCTACACGAACCTTGAAATCAAATTCCGGTGTCTCTTCATTATCATCCACATTGTAATAATAATTTCCGTCACCATCTACATTCAATTTCTCATTCTTATTCTGTGTAACCTCTGCACCGTTTGTATCTTTTCTATGTACACTAATCTTTGGTTTTATATTTGCATTCCGCACACTATTGACAATAACATTAATGAACAATCGTCTCTCATCATTGTTATCACGCTTTGGACCGGTTACAATACTATGACCAGCACCGCAGTAGAACAGATTTCCCTTACTGTACAAATAGTAACTATTCATACCGTCATGTGGGGTAGCTGCATAATACGATGCACCAGACTTTGTGGTTCCTGTTCCTGCAGACAAGGTATACCATACGGCTACATCCTCATCCTCCATATCCAGCGCAAAGGTCTGGGCATGGGTGGTCGATATCTTTAACTCAGAACTGATTAAGTACGGATAGGTCGTAACAATACCCTTATTTACCTGGGATGCTCCATTCGGTCCTTCCCCGTTTCCTTTCAACTCATAACCCATATCCCATTGGATACCTCTTGCATCATACTCAACATATTTATATGGATTTGAATTCTGAGTGGTTGAAACCAATACATATGGGTCTGTCATGCCAACCGGAGAGTTGTAACCAAAGCTTGCCCACTGACCCTTTCTATTTGTGTCACCTAATCCATCTTTCAGCATTTCCTCATTCCACTGTACGTAATTATCAGTAACTGCACGTTCAGTGAAGAAGTACAAACTGGAATCCGCTGTTGTAAAATGCCGATACCGGAGTGCCGTACTGCTGATGTTATTTAAACTCTGTGATGATATCTGCGGCAGTTCAAAGGTTGCCACACCATCGCTATCTGTACTTCTGGTATACACTGCTACATTATGTACAATGGTTACACTGTGTCCTGCTTTTAAGTTATCAGGAGTACCCGCCGGGAACGCCAGCTGTACCTTCACAGTTATCTTCTCTGATAAATCGTTATGTACTGTACCCGCACTCGTTTCTGTAATACTGCCGGTACCGCTGTCATTAGAATCCACCACGGAAACTGTATAGTTTTTGTCCTGATTGCTTAACACAACAGTGGTATCATCTGAAAATGCCTTTGTGGTCTTTGCCGGTGTTGTAATCTCTTTCGCCTGTGGAATCGTCAGTGTAACGAGTCCACCATTAAGCTTTCCGGTAGCAACCTGTTCATCCGTAGTTGACCATTCATTCACCTTCACCCTGCGACACACAATAACACTTGTTCCATCTGGGATATCAAAACTATTGTTGCTATAATCAATTCCCTCCAATGATAGGTTAACCGTGGTAGAATTTCCAACCGCAGGCTGCATACTAATCTCCGGATCTTTAGCTTGTTGTAGATAAGTATCAGGTCTTAAATAGCCGATTATGTGAATATCCTGCGGATTGTTTGCGGGAATAGTAAACGTAGCAAGAGGAAATTGATTATCTCCAATAACCTTTACAACATAATCTGCATCCACCGGCTCCGTCACTGCCTCAGTATACTCAAAGGAAGACACACGGATTGTATCAGTCAACTCTGTAGCAGTTGCCTCACTGTCTCCGCCACTGCCCTCTGCGGTACCGGTAACATGGAACCGGTCCATACCAAAGACCTCACGCAGATTCTTTGTAATATTCATAGCACCTGCTTTTTCATACTTAGTGGTGCTGTCATGAGTATTCAGCATACTGCCGCCACGGTTAACATAATCTGCTATCATCTGGCAGGCATCATCATTCATATCCTCACCGCCAAAGTCTTCTGCAAATCCAAGTACAACCAAGCTGTAGTTCATTGCCATCCATTTATCTGCCGTGTAAGAAAGACGTCGGTATTTTCTGTATTCCTGCTTTGCCTTTACAACCTTATCCTTATACTTAATATAGGTGTTATATAAGGTTTTGTAGGTAAAGAAATTAGAATCCGTATCAAAGTTCTTTCCTGCATTATAGAACCATACCTTATAATAGTCCCCTGCCTCAGCAAATTCCTTGAAATGGTCTGACATAGTGATGCCAGACTTGCCATGCATTGCAATGAGCTCTGCCTTTAACGCTTCCTCTGCTGCAATGTAATTCGGGTCCTGCTCTGCTGCCTCTAATTCACCAAGCTTCTGCTGCATCAGCAGCTTATTTGCCTCAATCTCTTCGTCTGTCTGCTTCTGAACCTGTGCAACTAAATCCTCAAATTCATCTGCATACATAATATCAACATCAATATTGTAGTCACCATTCTCCCCAATCAGAGAATCCGCAAGATTAGACTCCCAATCCTCATCCTGTTTAACAGAATCAAATTTGACGATACCAAACTTGTGCTCATGGAGACCCATATCAATTCCCTGATATTCACTCCGTGTACTGATTGTATTACGTCCAACGGTACCATTGTTCAGAATATTGTATTCCGCACGGTACATGTTCAACTGGCATTCCGTACACAGATAGAGGGAATGTCCGTCATTCTCCGGTGTCTGATAGCTGGTATTATTCTTGATTGCTGTATTAAATGCATTCTTCACAGATTCTGTTCTTGGCATAATCTGAAGGATTTCAACCTCCTTCTTCTCTACGTCCTCATCTCTTTCATAATACGCATAACCAGTAACAGAAGAAACCAGACCAGTATCTACGTCCTTGGCAACCACCTTCCAGCTTATTATTCCATAGAAATCTTCCTCCATGTCATTGTACTGCAGGGTTACCGTAGACGGTGTAGCATTGCCATCTGCATCTGTTTTTTCACTATAGGTATATTCCTTTGTCTGTGCACACTCACCGGAACCGGAAATCGCCCCCTCTGAGAATACACCGTTTCCATCTACATCAATATAAAGCGATAATTCAAACTTGTCGCCATTTGATTCCGTTGCCGGCTTTGCATACGCTGTAATCTTAAAGCCATCCTCCACACTGTTGTAGGAATTTGGATTGCCCTCGGAATACTCCTTCGGTGAACTTGTCACTGTCAGGGAAGGACGTACTGCCGAAGAATTAATAACTGCCACAATACGGTCATTAATCTCTGTGTCAAACACCGTAAGTGCGGAACCCAAAGTATTACCATATTTCCGGTCTGCATTGCCTTCCTCTAAGGTCACTTCATTATTGACGGTATCAAGTCCCCATACAACATTACTGCCATCCTTTGAGTCATAAATGTAGTCTAACAACTTATACATCCAGGAATCCGGGTCAATTTCCCTCAAAGCCATCTGCTCCAGACGGCTTCCCTCTTTTTCCTTGGACTCCTCAAAGGCATCTTTTACCCTCTGCTCTACAATCACTGGCATGCCCTTACTGACATACTCTTTCAGTTCCTCATATTTGATATTATTAATATCATTTCCATTATACTCTGTAACCGTAGTCTGTTTCTTACCACCAATGTAAATGGTGCCATATGCATCATCTGTTGTCTGACCCGGCGTATTCTTCACCTTTTCACCCATATTTGAATTATAAGTAGGAGCCGTCATAAGAGTAACTAACTGACCCGTATGGGTAAACATGTCAAAGGAGGTCAGTACCTCCAATGCATTCTCACCGGTTATCCATCCTAAAAGCTGCTTATTTATGCCCGGTGTCAATGCACTTGTATCACCACCGATGTACACCAAATCATAGGTTTCCAATACCACATCCTTTTTGGAGATAAACTCACTGGTGGACATCTGGTCAACCTGAATCTGGTTATAGGACAAACCAGTAGCATAGGCTATCTTCGCCCGTGATAAATCAAAATCATAATATTCTGTACCATCTTCCACTTCATCCTTTGTCACTCCGGACATTACCTCAGACGGACTTGTATAATAATTTCCCTGTACACCAGAACTGTATTGGATACCATTTCCATTACTCCGGCTCTCTGCCAGCTCCGTATCAATCGGATAACATGGCTGTAGCTCCAGAACCCGGAACACCTTACCATTGGAACCGTTGCTTCCGCTTCCCCGGTAGTCTCCGGCATTAATGATATCTGCAATTGTCTTTGCACCATCCGTTCCGGCTTCTCCTGCATCATTCAATGATGTAAAGAAACCATAAGATGTGGCAAGTACATGAGAATATCTGGATACTCCCTTATTGGTTACCAGCAGTTCCATTAACTTTAAGTAGTTATTATTCGCTGATACACTGGAAGAACCACTGTCACCACCTGAGCTGCTGCTCCTGTAATCATAAAAAATGTATTTACCGCTTTCGGACAATGTCTTTAATGCAGAATATACAGAAGCGTCAACCGACTCGTTCATTATGTTGTTTTCCAAAAGAACAAAATCATAACCTGCCACCTCAGCTGCTGTCAGATTGTTCGGAGTCCGGAAGGTATAATCCCATTTGCTCGGTTTTTCATTTCCATAATATGCTGTAGAAATCAAGGATTTCTCATCCCCCGATTTCATCTTATCATACATGGAGCCGGCCTCACTCTGATTGGAGGTAACTACCAGCACTTTACCGCTGGCGGCATTCAGATTCGTATTATATTTTACATAGTAAGAACCATTTCTCTTAAAGAAATTCTCTGCACTGATACCCTGTTCCCATGCAAAGGTCTTAAAACGGATATGATTATTAGAAATAACATTAATCAAATCACTATATTTCGCATTTGTTACAACATTTCCGTTATTATTCTTGGTCACATAATCAATAATAACCGGTTTGTTCTTTCCTAAAGAATATGTATGAAGATAATTATATACATCCTCACTCATATTTCCATCATAAGCCGTGTAACTAGGACCGCTGATATAAATTAAATCTGCATTGTCCAGTATCTCACGAATAGAGGATGCCTCCCCTGTAATATTGGAATTAAGATTTTCATCCAAATTTGTGCTTCCTGTGACCTTAATGGTATCCAGCTTAATTTTACCGCTCTTCATGACACCCTTCGGGTCTGTTTCACTGTTGGCATCAATAACATACTTCTTAAAGGAGCCGCTTGCTATATAGCTGCCCAAATCCGAAGCGGATGCAGAAGACGGAATAATCTCAACAATGTTGAAATTCTCTGCATCTGTACTCTTATTGGAATTTTCAATAATCAGGTCAATATTACTCGTGTAATCAGCTTCAAGTGTTGCTCCCCGCCTTGTTAAATCAGAACTTATCTTATCTCTTTTTCCTGAGGTAGCAATAGAATAAGAAATTATAGAGGCTGATATAACCGCAACTGCCAAAAATGATACGATTGCAATAATTTTTTTCTTTGACATTTTTCTTCTCCCTTTCTTTCTTCATTCTATTACGGTGTTGTACCACCGCTGCTACCGGTTCCTGCTTTTTTATAGGTATTTTGCGGACGCACCGTTAACACCTGTGAATTTCTGAAATTAATAGTGTCCGCCGAATTAAACTTATATCCATTTATTTCGAATAAGGCATCTGCCAATAATGCATTTCCTTCTGCATCCGCCGACAGATAAAAATCAGTTAAGTTCTTTGTCAGACGCCCTGTTTCACCGGATAACGTATCTACATTATATCTTGCCTTATTAAATCTTTCTGTTGTATACTTGCCTAAGTCGGTATCTTCCGATGAACGATACATATATACTTTGCCGCCATCCGCAGTATAATTAAAACGGTAAATCACATTACACAGGTTTTCATACGGGGTTCCGTCTGTATTTGTCCCAGAAACCGTATATTCCGCATAAATATATGCCGGCTGTATATACACATATGTCTCTTTTCCGCTTACTTCCTGTTTTAACACCCGGAAGGAACGGACATCAACAGGAGGCGATTCCAAATCCCCGGATAAGGGATAGAATGTATCCTTTTTCTCTCCCAACAACTGATAGGTATCCATATTAATGATGACCTTTCGCTCATCTGTCGCTGTAGCCGGTTTCACATAGTTCCCATAGTTATCTGACACCAGTCTAAAATCAATCTTCCCCTTTTTATCCTTGGTCAAGGTATCAATTGCCGCCGGACTAAGAGATTCTGTCCGGCTTCCACTTGTCTTCTCCAATAGATATGGACTATCACTGTAAGGAATCACACAAATGTAATTCGCCTGCATCAGGCTGTCAGCTATATTGGTCATAACCTCATTGGCTTCCTCCTGCACCCTCAGGTTCTGCTTTGTCTTTTTCTCTGCTGCTGACGTTGAACTCATAAACTGGGTAACCATCAACATAACAATCGAGAGCAGCGCCATACTGATTAAAAGTTCAATAAGCGTGAAGCCTCTGTTTTTATTCATTTGTCTGTGCATTGGCTTCACCTCCCTACTTCACATAATGGTTGCCCGTATCTGCATCCAGATACACTGTAGCTACCACTTTGTTATTATACACAATCTCATAGGTACCTGCCCCATAACGGACAGAACCGTTTGATTTGTTAAACTCTATTATCATATTTTTTGAAGTGTCCAGACCTGCAATGCTACAGCTTTGCTTATCTGTAGATGTATAATTTATCGTAATAATATTCGGAAGCGTAGTCTCAACGGTATCCGCCGTCTTTTCCACAAATGTGGTTCCGTTATCATATCCGAGTATCAGGGAATAGGAGCCCGCCTTGGCAAAGGTTCCATCCGCAAAAGTAACATCACTGTCATTATACTGTATCTTCATACAAAGCGGCGAATTCTTCGCCTCTGACAAAGCTCTCGTCTTCACCAGCAGACTTCCCATCTGGTTGCTCAGGGTTGTGGCTGCGGCATTGCACTTTGCCTGTTTGATAATTCCAATTGTCACAAAAGACATTCCTGATACTATTACTATAATTGCAATGACTATAATCATTTCAATTAAGGTGTATCCATGATTTTTCTTCATACCATCACCGCCTAATCTACATTCTTTTTCCAGTTGCGGAAGGAAAGAATATCTTCAAACTGGACAGCACTTATACTCTTCATAGATTCTACCGGAGTATCACCGGATTCCTCCGGAGCAACATACTGGGATTCAAACAAACGGAAAATATCGCATACAAAACCAAAATTCTTAGTCTTGCTCTCTCCACGGGAAGCATCACACTCACGGAGAACCGTCTTAACAACCTCCTCATTGGCAAGAAAACTCATTGTGTTCTTACCGTTAATTTTATCAAAGTTGTCAACGATAATCTTACCACCCGTTACAATTAATCCCTCAAACTCATTTACATCATCTGTAAAAGTAACATCACCCTTTGCAATAACAACACCTCGTACTTTTCCTCCCTTAAATGCTGTCGTATAGGTTCCGCTACTTGAACCAATCTTAAAGGTCTGTGCTCCAATTTCCACATCTCCATCCGAAATCCACACACCATAACCACATTCCAGCGCACAGTATTTGCTGTTTGCAGAATTTACAAGACTGTAATCAAAGTAATGATTAATCGGCGTTATCACTTCTTCTTTCAGAGTATGGGCTTCTGTCACAAAATCACCACTTGTACTGGAATTGGTAAGAAGCCACTTCATTTCCTTGTACTGGTCCTGTAATTTTGCTGAGACATTAGCTGCCAATACAGAGCTTTGACCTCCAACACCTAACTGCTGGCTGCCATTATTTCCTTCCTGAATAGCAGAGTTAATATTTGCAACTGCCTGAAGCAGCGGTTGTTTGTTATGACTGCTTGCAACAATGGTAAAGGTATCATCTACCTTTGTGGTAATTGCAGAATTTGTGTATATATTTTTGTATGCATCCTCTTCCGTTTCTTCACTTACCTTCAGCATCTCAACCTGAAAATAATCATAATCGGTGATATTCACCAGACCGTATGCCTCACCGGTTGTCAGTCCATCCTCCTCCGTCTTTGTAGATTCATCAAAGAGTGCGGCATAATCCGCAATAAACTGATTCATAACATCACTGTTTTTCAAGTCTGATTTTGAGAAATCCAGGAAGTAATATGGTTTACCTGAAATAACAGTCTTTATAACCGGTATCTGGTCAAAGTTCGACCAGATTCCCTTATATGCATCAATCTGCCGCAAGCGCTCCGGCAGGCTTAAGTAAAGTCCATCCTCCTCATCATGTACCGACCAGCTAGGGATATACGCAAGCTGGTTACTCTTGACGGAAATTGCTTCACCGGTACGGTAATCCTGTATTGCCGTTCCTGTCTTATTATCCTTCGTAGTATAATTATCGGTTGCCTCATCATTCTTCGTAGTCGTTGTCGGATAAGAGTAGGACTCGCTTTTCACCTCATCGGTCATTGCCTGTGTTACTTCACCATTTTTAACCGTATAGCTCACCGTCTCTGTAGTATTCGATTCCTTTGTATCCTTTGACACCTCAATATAAGACTGTCCTGCCACATACAATGCACTGACCAGTGAAAAATCAAGTGTAGTATTCTCACCATTTAAGATAATTGCACTACTGTTATAATGTGCCTGACCCTCTATTCCCTGTCCGTCTGTAATTCCCTCGTCTGTATTCTTGGTAAATCTTCGGGTTCCCTTTTGTATAGAGGCGTTGGTATATGTACGGTTATCTGTGGATGCATAATTGTATCCATAATACTGCCCATTTAACAAGACACTGGAAGAATTCGCATTCACTTCTAAGTCATCATATATATACGCCCGGGCTTTCATATTGAGAGAAGCACCCTTTAATCTTGTTCCCTCTGTGTTCTGCTTTAAGGCATAGCCATCCAGAACAATTCCGTCTGCCCATATATCCGCATAGTCCACTGAGGAATTCGCTATATTGGAAATCGTAATGTCTGCACAGTTCAGCGCAGCAATCGTGCCCGGAACAATAATCCGGTCAGAAGCCATCACCACAGTTGCACCATCCACATATAAACCGGAATACATACTCTTTGTGTTGACACCATTACAGTCTTCCAGTTCATCATCCGTATAAGAATTAACCTTCTGAATCTGTTTCTTTTCCACTGTTGTGGCTACATCATTCACAGTCTTAAGCTCTTCCGGGTCCTCGTTATAGCTCTTATTATAAAAATCTGAAGCTGCATACACATTACCGGTAATATTTACCTTGTTACCCAGCGCAGATTTGCCTTCTTTGCCGGTGATTTCAATTCCCATATCACTAATCATAGAGAAGCCATATAAATCACTTAAATCTGAAGAAATTGTATTAAAGTTAACATCAAACTCTGGCTTTCCAATCACCAAATCCGTTGTAATAGACTGGATAAAAGTATCAGCTACACCAACAGTCTTTCCACTGGCTTCTGAGTCCTTTCTGGACCGGGCATTCACCGTACTGTATTTTGCCTCCCTCTTCAACACAAGATTGCAGATTGTCACATTATCCATATTACTTATATCAAGATTGCCAACTGAGAGCTGAATACCCTCCTGCCCATCTGTTGTTGAAGCATCATATGGATAACTCAAAAACTCACGGAGACGTTTATCTAGATTATTCAAATTCTTATATCTCTCATCATTTTTAACCAGATGCATATAGGTTTCCTTCATCATGTTGTTTGCCTGGTCGTTATCCATTGTAACATAAGACTTTGTCTTGGTATCGTAATAAACCATAACCTCCAGAGTCTCATCATACGCCTGGTTCAGCAGCTGCATGGAGTCGCCACCCACACCGGCATAAATCTCATCCATCGCCTGCTCCAGATAATAAAAATTATCCCTGGCATTAATGTCATATGCTTTCAGGCGGTAGCACAACGCCACAGCAACCAGAATCGCTGCCACCAAAACTGCAAGGAAGGAAACGGTTGCAACAACCATTATGAAACTATTACCCTGATTCTTTAGCTTTCTCTTTTTTTTCTTCATCAAGTCTCATTACCTCCCTTCGTTCCCTGAAGTATTGGCAGGTCTACGCTGGTATCAATTGCACCTTCAGAATCCTCCTTAAGCCATATCTTTACCTGATAGAGACTTCTGTTCTCCTCTGTTGCTGTATTCATGGAGCCGACTTCTGCATCTTTTCCGCTTCCGGAAACCAGTGCCACAACACTCTTTCTTTCGCTTGCCGTCAATCCCTCGTTCAGCTTATCTATGAACAATTCCAGCTTACTGTCCACCGCCTCGCTCGCACCATTATTTTTCTCATCCTCTGTTATTTCCGATTGGGTTTTATACCAGAAATTTCCGATGGATGATTTTTCATTAAGCTTTGTGTTTCCCGCCTGGTCCAAATTATCTCCAATATTGTGATAGACATGAATATTGGTTAAATCCGCTGTCCCGGTAGACTTCTGGGCCGCAGCCATATGAATTTTGACATATTCTCTGTCTCCGCCATTATATGTAGTGTCATTGTATAAAATTCTTCCTGTATCACCCACATCAAGCTTGTTGTCTGTATCATTTGCAATTGTATTTACAATATTTTCCGAATATTGTTTTGCAATCTCTACCAGAAAAATATTGACATCCGTTTTATCCTCCAGCCCGCTGGTATCCACCATGACATAATCGTCTGCAGAATAATCCGTATTATAGTAGCATGGATTATACATCAGATAAATGTTAGGTAATCCCGAATCAAAGGTTTTTGCATAAGGAACATACTGGATATGATTATCCGTCCCCAGCATTGCATTGTCATCAATATAATCCAGTAGACATTTAACCGTATAACCCTTCGTCTCACTTCCGGACACCTCAATTGTTGTCAGTCTGGAAGCGGTATCGCCTGCGAACAGGTCAACGCCGGTACCCTCAATCTGCTGACGGTATCCCGTTTCATCTGTTTCCTTTAACACCTGAAGCTTTTTCGTCTTAAAGGATTTGGCGGCAGCTGAATCATAATTCAAGATTGTTCCATCAATTAACGCAACCTTATTATAATCAATATCCTCAACGATACCTAATGCTAAATTATTCGGGTCCAAAAAATCAGCATCATTCACCTTTTTATCCACATAATATCCGTTATCAACCTCTACTCTGTAGGAATAGGTCGTTTTCCGGGTACCTATCTGGGTTTTTCCGGTGATGGCAAACTCAGTCTGCTTAACAACCTCTGTACTTCCCTTTATCGTATGATTTGTAATCACAGGAGCTTCTGCATGAAAGGTTCCCGCCGTTGTACCATGCTTAATATAGTATTCTTCATCCTGAATATCATCAATGGGTACGGATTTAATATGTTCCATTAAATTCTCCGCAAACTCATTACGGTACTGCAGCTCTTTTGAAGTCGTAGAACCCTTAAGCGATGATATAATCCCCGAAACGATGGGTATCATCAATAACGCAAAGATTGCAAGTGATATTAAAATTTCAACCATACTAAAACCAGTATTTTTTTTCTTTGTCATGGAACAATCACTCCAATCTATTTATATACCTTAACTGAACCTGACTTACTTGCAATATCCACACGAGGAGATACACTGTCATCTCCACTCACCTTTACATAAACCGGAAGGCTTGTAGTGTTACGAATCGTTACGCGGATTCCAACCTCATCATCATCATTCTTTCTTGCAGAAGACTGCAGTAAAACCTTAATATCTTCAGCTGAGGTTACTTCAGCCTCATAAGAGGTGGAATCATCAAGCGTATATTTACAATAATTTTTTCCGTCCTTCTCGTAAAAATCAAATGTCAGAGTAGATACACTGTTATCGGCATTTGAAATTACGCTTGCCTCTTTGCCTGTGCCGTTCTGTCCCACAATTTTTGCCGAAACATCACTGGTTGCAGAGTTCAACATCGCATAGAAATCATAATTATTCTCCAATGCTGCGCCATCATTCTCATCATATTTATTCAGGCTGTTGTCACTATCAGAACCTCCAACCTGAACATCTGTATCAAAGATATTATCTACACCAATCTCCACTTCATTCAAATCAATCTGACGCTCCGGTCTTTCCGAACTCTCAATAGAATAGCAGTAAAGATCCAGTGCACCGGTATATACATTATTTTCTCCGTCAAACTTTACTTCCAGTGTATTAATTGTCATACGGTCCTGATATCCGGCAACATAATTCATAACATCCTTCAAAGAATCATAACTGCCATAAAAATCAATTGGAAAGGCTGCACGGAAACACTTATATGCGGCATCATCACCTGCAATTGTATCCTCTGTCAACGCATCTCCAGTTGCTGCCTCAGTAGTAGTAGTTGCCTCCGTGGTAGCCGCTGTAGTAGCTCCTGCCTCGGTAGAAGCTGCCTCCGTACTTGCCGCCGTATCCGTACCAGTGGTAGCAAGAGATGCGTCACCGCCGCCCTGTCCTAATGTATAGAACTGCTCTTTCTGTCCCATTTCTAAGGCCTGCAACGCAAAATCATTATCTGTTTTTATCCCATCCAAAAACATGATAGTAATTTCCTGATTCATATCTGCCGGAAATGCATCTAACAAATCCTCAAAATCTGAATTGTATTTCTCTGTATCTGCAATATACTGTTCTCTGTTTGCCTGCTTCTGGTTCAACTCTGCCAGCCTTGCCTGCAACTGTGTAATTTCTGTATTTATTGTCTGTACTTCCTCATAATTAGGTTTTGCAACATACATAAACACAAGTACAACAGCCGCCACACCAACCAAGATAAGTAATGCCATTTTTTCTGAATCTTTTAATTTCATTGCAATCCCCTCCTATTCTGCACTGGTTTCTTCAAGCACTGCGTCAGCACCAGCTTCTTCTTCCGTGTCATCCTCTACCATGGAAACAAATCTGGCTGTGATATTAAACTCATAAGTGGTATCCACTCTCTCAGCTTCTTCACCTTCTCTTACCTCTACCTGACTCTCTGTTTCCGTAACGTCTACCAAGAAGGCATCCTCAATACAGGCAATCTTTTTCAACTGGATGATAAACTTACCAATTTCATCATAATCTCTTGTCACACCGCTCAGCTCTACACCCTCATCACTTGAGGAATATGTATTAATTGCCATGTTCTTCGGCATATTCTTTTCCAGCTCATCAAAGAATATTGTTATATTTTCATTCAGACTGCGGGTCTGGTTATACATATTCTTCATGTCATCATATTTTGCTTTTGCGGCATCATAATCACTGACAATCTGGTCAATATCCGCAATCGCTGCAATCTGGGCATTCAGGCTGTCACGCTTGGAAGTTGCATTGTTCTTCATCACAATGGTTACCCCTGCCATAACTGCCGCAATCACAACTCCACCAACTAAAACCCCTGTACCAATCTTCATATAATCGGCATTACCTGAGCTCTTTGTCTTCACCTCTGTCGGAACAAAGCCCATCGGTGCAAAAGCCGCTCCGATTGGAGCAATCAGATAAACCGGATTATAGATTTTCAAATCAATCTTCGGGTCAAACTTGATATTGTACAAGCTATCCATAATTCTGGTCTGGATATTTAACTGAATCTTAAACAACCCATCAATACCACGAATCAGCGCACCGTCACCAACCAAAAATACATCATCTATCGGTTTGTCTGGATTCTTTGTTACATAATAATCAATGACACGTCCAATATTGTTAATCAGATACCGGAATGCCCCTGTTGCCGCATTATCATCAAAATCAACGGTTATCAATCTCTCATTCTGTAAAAGGGTCATTGCAGTTGTAGCATCGACGCCTTTTTCATCCATAACCTCTGTTACCACAGCATTGGTTCCGTAAGGTACGGTTCTCTGCAATAACAGGGTGTCACCCTTAACAATATTAAGTATTGTAGATTCACTGCCCAGCTGGATAACCATGGTAGTCATTGTGGCACTGGTCTGTGTCTTAATCAACTGAAGCATTGCATTACCAACATAATCAATTGACTGGACATTCATTCCCAGTATACTTCCCAATTCATAATAGCTCTTAACCATTGCAATTGGGGCAGCCACTACCATAAGCTTCAGCTGCTTTGTCTTATCTTCATTCACTACATGTTCAAGGATAGAATGAGAAACAACGTAATCTTCTATATTAACCGGGAAATATTCAGATGCATTGGCATCTACAATTCCCTTTACCTTGTTCTCTTTCACTTCCGGAATCAGCACTTCACGGTTTACCACCTTAGAAGATGCCAAGATGAATATTACATTCTTATTCGTGATTCCGTTTGCATCTAACTGCTCCCGGATTACAGATGCAATCCGTTCCACATCCCTGAGTGCGCCATCCTCATATGCATCCTCAGGTGTCTCAAAAATTAATGCATTATGTACATTTGTCTGTTTCTTTATTGAAGGTGATACCTCAATAATTGTAATACTTTCGTTTGTTATCTCTACTGTCAAGACTTTATTACTTTTCGCCATGTCGTAGCCTCCCTCGCTAATCAGAAGTTATTTTAAACAGGGTACAACCCTAACATATTCAGATACCAGCTCACAAGCTGTTCACCGCATATCATTGTTATATATACGCCCAAAGATAAATACGGGCCGAGAGCCAGTTTTGTACCGCTCCCCTTAATCTTCATCCGGATTAAATGTATAACTGACCCTGAAATACATCCAATTCCCAATGCTATAAAATTAAGTTTCCAGCCTAATAGTAAGCCAGTTGCCGCCATTAATTTGATGTCACCGTCCCCTATTACCGAGTCAACCTCATCCTCCGGATACCGTTTGCGAAGCACCGGCGTTCCAATCCGGTCAACTATGAATAAAAAACCGCTGACTGCAAAAAGACCAATTAAATATTCTAACCAATTAGAAAAATCTGCAAATAAATGAATCAGTCCACATAAAAAAATAAGAATATTATACTCAAAAGGAATATATTGCGTACACCAATCCACCACACTCAGGGAAAACAAAGCGGATATCGTAATTATCCACAAAATACTGTCTACACCGGTACTATTCGACCAAAAAATTCCCGTCAACAGCAAAACATTTACTATTATATAGATAACCACGTTTTTATGCATTAATATCTTCGCACACGGACATTTTCCTTTTAATTTTAAATAGGAAATTATCATCCACTCGTTCAAATTCTCTCCATGTGTGAAAACGCATTTTTTATGTCCATAACAATTATCACGCCACGAACAATTATCACATATTCCTTCTTCTACCTGTTTGATAAAACAGGATAAAGGAATCGCAACCTGCCCTAAAAGGCAGGTTATGATTCCGATAATCAAATTCGTAATGTTTACATTTTGCATAGTGTTTATTAAACATCAAAGCATTACGGTGCACAGGTATTTTCATCATCCGTTAAGCATTTTGATGCTGTCGGATAAAGCATGTGCTGACTAACGCTCTCACGAACACTAACATTATTTCCATCAATTTCTACTTCAAATGTAGCACCATTATAAGGTGTTCCTGCTAAACACTTCTTTGACTTTACTGATGGAGCTGTGCCGCCTACTGTATCTGACACTAACTGACCAAAAACAGAACCTGTGGTGTATAAGGTTGCAATAGGAGTCCATGTTCCTGAGCCCATAACAGATGCTGCCTCATCATAACCGGTCTCATTTGCAAGAGCAGTCTGTACTGCAGTTGCAATTGTGTTAGCAGTCTGAATATCTGTTGAAATTCTAGACTTATTGATGTACTTGATAAGTGCTGGTGCAAGAGCACCTGCTAAGATAGCCATAATCGCAATAACGATAATCAGCTCGACCATTGAAAAACCTTTGTTCTTTTTCATAGTAATCTCTCCTTTACTTATAAAATATTTTTTATTAAAACTACCATGGTCACCGGTAGATTTAATCATAACACCTCACAATGCCAGCTTAACATATCCTGACGCATTGCTCATAGTTGTTACATATTGTCAATTCCTTCATACATACTAAGAATCGGACCATATACAGCAGCCACAATCATACCTACAATACCTGCCATCAGCACCATAGTAAGGGGCTCCATTGCCTGGGTCAGGGATTCTGTTGCAAGGTCTACCTCTCTGTCATACAAATCCGCAACCTTCTCCATCATATCCTCAATATTACCGGTCTCTTCGCCAATCTTAACCATCTGTACCAGCATGGTTGGAAATACCTCCATGTCCTTAAGAGGCTTTGAAAGCGGAAGACCCTTGGCAACCTGTGCCTTGGCATTCATAAGACCATCCCGGAAAATCTTGTTGCTCATCATCTTGGCAACCTGTTCGATAGCGTCCAGCATCGGTATACCGGCTGCCATCAGCGTACTCAGGGTTCTGGCAAACTGTGCGGAATTACTCTTGATTACCAGATTGCTGAATATCGGTGCATTAATCCCAAGCTTTGCCGAAAACATCTGACCACTCGGTGTTGCCAGCGCAAACTTAATCACAACAATAATTGCAACAATACAAGGTACCAGAATATACCATCTATGTATAATAAAATCACTTCCTGCCATCATCATACGGGTTGCCAGCGGCAGTTCGGTTCCCATATCCGCAAACATACTGACAAAGTTCGGAATAACCGCAATCATTACAACGACAATAACCAACACCGCTACTATCATTACGATAATCGGATAGGTGAGGGCTCCCTTAATCTTACCCTTCAACGCATCATCCTTCTCAAAATGAACTGATAGCCGTTCAAAGGAAACCTCCATGCTACCGGAGGATTCACCGGCAGCAACCATGTTAATCATAATTGGTGGAAATACATCCGGATTCAGCCGCATGGCGTCTGATAAATTACCACCTTTTTCAACGTATATCTTGGCTTCCACAACCGCCTGCTTCAATGTCTTATTGTCCATCTGTTCAGAAAGCATATCCAATGCCGTAATTACCGTAACACCTGCATTCAATATACTGACCATCTGTTTACACAGAATTGACAAATCACGGCTCTTTACCTTCTTCTTGCCAAGTGTAAAGCCTGCTCTCGCTTCTCCCGCATCCTTTATCTCTGTAACGGATAAACCTTCACTCTTCAGCTTCTCCTGGGCTTTCTCACGGTCACCAGCATCTATCGTGCCTTTTTTCGGCTTGCCATTCTTATCAATAGCCTTATAATTAAACTGTGCCATACAACTCCTCCACCATTCATCCTCTGTCCAAATTCTGCATTATCTCCTACTACTTTATGTATAACAATAACGAACAAAATATGAACAAATTATTAACTTTCTATTTTATAATCATGATATTACTCTATTTTCGTCAAAATTGCAATAATAAATTAACATAAATTGAGATTTTTATCAAATTTGTACAAGAATCTACATTTTTTTCTTCAAAGCAGCCTGGTCCTGGGCATAAA
>UQXF01000041.1 GCA_900544905.1 uncultured Clostridium sp. | reverse complement strand
TTCGTGCCAAGGCACTTACTAAGTGTTCAATGCGAAGTACCAACGGCTCCAAAGCGCCCTGCTTATGGTATTGTATATATTGCGCAACTGGGTTTTGAAAATAAAGAGAGTTTCACAATTGCCTAAATAGGTAAAGAAAATGAGAGGAAAAAGGCAGGGAATAAAGTTAACAGGTTTATATTTTAAAGAACAGCGGCGGCTGTTTGGCATGGCGGCAGTCTGGATAGGGATATTTTTGCTGCTGTTTTCTCTGATGAGAGTGTCGTTTCACTATATCTGGTATCCAGCCCTGATTTGTGGAGTGATTTATTTTTGTTATGTGGTTTTTGATTTTATACATTTTATAAGGAGACACCGGACGCTTGACCGGGTTAAGAATCACATTGACCTGACACTGGATAACCTCCCACAGCCGGAGACCGTGATGGAGCAGGATTACAGAGAGCTTTTAGAGGAAATGCTTTACCGGAAAAATAAGAGCATCAGTGAAATAAAGACTGCCCAGAATGAAGTTACCGAATATGTAACGGTGTGGACGCATCAGATAAAGACGCCTCTTACTGCATTGCAGCTGCTTATGGCAGAGACGGAGGAACCGGTGAAAACGGAAGGAATGACACGTCTGTTTGAGATGGAGCAATATATAGATATGATGCTGCAATACCTGCGGCTGGAGGGGCTGGGTACGGATTATGTGCTGGAAGAATATCCGGTGAAAGCTATGGTAAACCAGGCAGTAAAATATTTTGCCCGCATTTTTATATCCAAGGGAATTGCGGTACACATAGACATTCCGGAGGAAATGAAGGTGGTTACCGATGAAAAGTGGATGGTGTTTGTGCTAAAGCAGTTAATTTCCAATGCATTGAAGTACACAAAGCAGGGAAGGATAGACATTTCCATGGGCGAAGACAGGGTTTTAATCATTGAGGACACGGGGATTGGGATTGCCCCGGAGGATTTACCCCGGATTTTTGAGCGGGGATATACCGGTTATAATGGGAGAAAGGACAAGAAAGCAACGGGGCTGGGACTGTTTCTGGTGAAGCGCATTTTGAAGCAGCTGCAGCATCAAATTGTAATCGAATCGGAACTAAATGTGGGAACAAGGGTATCTATTCATCTGGGCAAATAGAGTTTTTGCCGATATCGGCAAAAAAATTGTAAAATTATAATATGTTTTGTTGAGATTTTGCCGATACTATTTTATAATAAAAGTGAAGTGGGAAATAACTGCCTGTCGGGTATCGTAAGTAGATTTTGGAGGCAATTATTATGAAATATCTGTCTATTGTTCAAATTGCAAAAAAATGGGGTGTTGCGGAGCGGACCGTGCGAAATTATTGTGCCCAGGGAAAAATTCCAGGGGCATTTTTGACTGGAAAGACATGGAATATACCAGAAAGCGCAGTGCGTCCGGAGAGAAATAATAAACATAAAGAAACTCCGGAAAATTTATTAGAGGTTCTTCGCAGAGAAAAGAAAAGTCGTATTTCCGGAGGAATATATCATAAAATACAGATTGAATTGACATACAATTCCAACCATATGGAAGGCAGCCAGCTTACCCATGACCAGACAAGATATATTTATGAGACAAATACAATCGGTATAGCGGGGCAGGCTTTAAATGTAGATGATATTATCGAAACAGCTAATCATTTCCGGTGCATTGACATGGTGATTGATGAAGCAGACCATAAGCTTACGGAGCGGTTTATAAAAGAGCTGCATGCAATGCTAAAGAGTGGAACAAGTGACAGCCGGAAGGAATGGTTTTTGGTGGGAGATTACAAGAAGCTTCCGAATGAAGTGGGAGGAAGAGAGACTTCTTTACCGGAAAACGTGGCGGATGAAATGAAGCAGCTTTTAAATAGCTATAATGCAGGGAGAAGAAAAACACTGGAGGATATTCTGGATTTTCATGTAAAATTTGAAAGAATTCACCCCTTTCAGGATGGGAATGGTCGTGTTGGACGTCTGATTATGTTTAAAGAATGCTTAAAGAATGGGATTGTTCCATTTATTATAGAAGATGATATTAAGCTGTTTTATTACAGGGGATTATCGGAATGGAATTTGGAAACAGGATATTTACGGGATACCTGTCTGACAGGACAGGATAGATTCAAGCAATATTTGGACTATTTCAAAATCCCATATGAAGAATCCTAACCTTAAAAAATTGTAAGGTTAGTCCAGGAAATGTAAGGCAAAGTTAAGGCAGTACATTTCTTTTTTTTGTATAATCAATAAAAAATAAAGATGGAGGAAAAAAGAAATGTCACTTTTACAGGTAAAGGAATTACAAAAAATATACACCACCCGGTTTGGTGGTAACAAGGTAGAGGCGTTGAAGAATGTAAACTTTTCCGTGGAAGAGGGAGAGTATGTAGCAATTATGGGAGAGTCTGGTTCCGGTAAAACCACACTTCTGAATATTTTAGCTACGGTAGACCGTCCCACAGCAGGGCAGGTTCTGTTAAAGGAAAGGGATATTACTACGATAAAGGAAAGCGAGTTAGCCAGATTCCGCAGAGAGCATTTAGGCTTTGTATTTCAGGATTTTAATCTGTTAGATACCTTTTCCTTAGAGGATAACATTTATCTGCCGCTGGTGCTTGCCGGCAAAAAATACACACAGATGGAGTCTTTGCTGGAGGATATTGCAGGCAGGCTGGGCATTGGGGATATTCTTAAAAAATTTCCCTATGAAGTATCCGGGGGACAGAAGCAGAGGGCGGCAGTGGCAAGGGCAATGATTACCAGCCCGGATATCCTTTTAGCGGATGAACCCACAGGAGCGCTGGATTCCAAGTCTACAGGAGATTTGTTAACCACCTTCGAGCGGCTTCATGATGACGGGCAGACCATCTTAATGGTAACCCATAGTGTACGGGCAGCTTCCCATGCCAGCCGTGTGCTGTTTATCCGGGACGGTGAGATTTTTCATCAGCTGTATAAGGCAAATATGAGTAATGATGAAATGTATAGAAAAATATCAGATACCCTGACAGTACTATTGGCGGGGGGTGAGCTTCATGAATAGGGGGATGTATCGGAGATTAGCGTTAAATAATATCAGAAAAAATAAGAATACCTTTTTCCCGTTTTCCTTATCCTGCATTGCCATGATTGCCATGTTTTACATGCTTCACAGTATTCAGCTGCAGGCAGATGACAATCTGTTTTTTGGTGCGAGAACCATGCGGACGATTCTGGGATTTGGCACAATTATCTGTGGTGTGTTTTCCCTGTTCGTTGTATTTTACACCAACAGCTTTCTGATGAAGCGCCGGTCAAAGGAATTTGGATTATACAGCATACTGGGAATGGAGAAAAAGCATATATCCCGGGTAGTATTCTGGGAGATAGCGGTTGTGGGAGCCGCAAGCATTATCATCGGATTGTTGTCGGGCATGCTGTTTTCAAAATTAATGTTTATGGTTTTGTTAAAAATAATGCATTTACAGACGGATTTTGCCTTTAAGATATCCGTAGAATCATTGCTTCTGACCTTTGTTTTATTTGCTGTGTTATTTATATTTATAATGCTTGCCAACAATATCCGGATTTTCCGCTTAAAGCCCATTGATTTGATGAGCGGAAGCCATGCCGGAGAGCGTGAACCAAAGGCAAAATGGGCGATGGCAGTAATGGGCATTCTATGTCTGGGAGTGGGATATTATCTTGCGGTTACAGTGAAGAATCCTATACAGGCGATGGGAACATTTTTTGTGGCAGTTCTTTTTGTCATTGAGGGAACCTACCTGGTGTTTGTAAGTGGAAGCATTGCATTGTTAAAGCTTCTGAAAGGCAATAAAAATTATTATTATCAGAAGAATCATTTTATTACCGTTTCCGGTATGATGTACCGGATGAAGCAGAATGCAGTGGGACTTTCTAATATCTGTATCTTAAGCACAGCAGTTTTGGTGGTGCTTTCCTCTACGGTGTCCCTGTATGCGGGCTTTGATGATATTATGCGTACCAGATATCCGAAGGATGTGATGACCACATATCTGTATGAAGAGGAGGAGGATTCGGAGGATGAGCCCGGTCACTATGACTATTCTGTATTGGAGCCGGTGTTAAGGGCGCGTGGGGCGAGATATCATGTGAATTTAAAGGGGATAGAGCAGTATTATTGTTATTCCAGTTCCGGTATTTGGGAGTCTAATGTGTTTTGGCCAGATTATGAGGGCAGCATTTCTGACGTGATGGAATTTGTCGCATTGGAGGTAATGACGGTAGAGGATTTTAATAACCGGATGGGTGCTTCCTATGATGTGGAAAAGGGAAAAGTATTGGTATATACTTCGGAAAATGTAGCTTTATCGGAAGAGACGGTGAAAATTGCAGGCCGGGAGTATCCAATTTCCGGGAGGGTGCAGGAGGTTCCGGAAGTCAGTGCACTGGATGCTAATTTCGGACAGCTGTGGCTGATTGTGCCGGACATTAATATGCTGAAGGAAATCTGTAGAGATATAAACAGTGTATCTGAGGATGGTAGCTACACCGTGATAACTTATAATTTTAACTTTGATTTGGAGGGTAAGAATGAGAATAAGAAAGCATTTTGTACGGATTTAAGGAATGAAATCGATGAAACCGGTATCGCTCATATAGCGACTATTACAGATATCTACACTACGAGACCGGAGTATTATGGTATATATGGAAGTCTGTTTTTTATTGGAATTTTTCTTGGTGCATTGTTTTTGATTACCACTGTCCTGATTATCTATTACAAACAGATTTCGGAGGGGTATGAGGACAGGGAACGATTTAACATTATGCAGAAGGTGGGAATGGGTGAGAAGGAGGTAAAGAGTGTGATACGGAGCCAGGTTTTGCTGGTGTTTTTCCTGCCAATTCTTCTTGCTGTGGTGCATGTCTGCTTCGCCTTCGGAATTATTAAGAAATTGCTGATTATTATGGAGTTTACAAATGTGCCTCTGTTTATCCTGTGTACCATTGCCACGGTTGCGGTATTCGTTATCGTATACGGAATTGTGTACAGCTTAACGGCAAAGGCTTATTACCGGATTACCTATTCAAACTAATATTTTTGCTTGACAGTATCTGTTTACACACATTACAATAGTAACTTAGAGGCAGATATCTGAGTGCATCTGCCAGATAGATACGGAGGTATGTAATGATGAGTGAAATTCCTTATAAGATTTACTTGGAAGAGAATGAGATGCCTACACAATGGTATAATGTGCGGGCAGATATGAAGAAGAAACCGGCGCCGATTTTGAATCCGGCAACCTTACAGCCGGTTACATTGGAGGAGCTTTCCGGCATTTTCTGCGAGGAGCTGGGAAGACAGGAGCTGGATGATACGACGGCTTATTTTGATATTCCAGCAGAGATTCGTGATTTTTATAAAATGTACCGTCCGTCTCCGCTGGTTCGTGCATATTGTTTAGAGAAGAAGCTGGATACACCGGCACATATCTATTATAAGTTTGAGGGCAACAATACATCCGGAAGCCATAAGCTGAATTCTGCCATTGCCCAGGCATATTACGCAAAGCAGCAGGGACTTAAGGGTGTTACCACCGAGACCGGCGCCGGACAGTGGGGAACTGCACTTTCCATGGCGTGCTCTTATTTTGATTTGGACTGTCAGGTGTATATGGTAAAGTGCTCCTATGAGCAGAAGCCGTTCCGGAGAGAGGTTATGCGTACCTACGGGGCACAGGTCACACCTTCACCTTCTATGAACACCAATGTGGGACGTAAGATTAATGAGGAGTTTCCGGGAACCACTGGAAGCCTTGGCTGTGCCATTTCCGAGGCTGTGGAGGCGGCAACCAGCCAGGAGGGTTACCGCTATGTATTGGGCTCTGTGCTTTCCCAGGTTTTACTGCACCAGTCTGTAATCGGTCTGGAAACAAAGGCAGCCCTGGATAAATATGGAATTAAGGCGGACATGATTATCGGCTGTGCCGGTGGCGGCTCCAATCTGGGTGGTCTGATTTCTCCTTTTGCCGGGGAGATTCTAAGAGGAGAAGCGGATTATGATATTATTGCAGTAGAGCCGGCTTCCTGCCCGAGTCTGACCAGAGGTACTTATGCATATGATTTCTGTGATACCGGAAAGGTTTGTCCGCTGGCAAAAATGTATACATTGGGAAGTGGATTTATCCCATCTGCAAACCATGCAGGAGGACTCCGCTATCATGGAATGAGCTCCGTTGTTTCTGAGCTTTATGACCAGGGTCTGCTGACTGCAAGAAGTGTAGAGCAGACGGAGGTATTTAAGGCAGCAGAGACCTTTGCAAGAGTAGAGGGTATTTTGCCTGCTCCGGAGAGCAGCCATGCCATTAAGGTAGCAATTGATGAGGCAATGAAGTGCAAGGAGACAGGCGAAGCAAAGAATATTGTGTTTGGCTTAACCGGAACCGGATATTTTGATATGGTGGCATATCAGCGGTATAATGACGGTGAGATGAATGATTATATTCCAACGGATGAAGAGCTTGCAAAATCCATCAGCCAGCTGCCAAAGATAGATTAATTGTGAATCCGGATACTATGGTTTAGAAGAAACAGAAAAGGTACCGTTCCATTTAAAAATTATGGAACCGGTACCTTTTTATATGAGCTGCGCTCTCTGTGACAGAAAATAAAAGGTTTTCATGTTACAGATAAATGTGATTTGGAAGATTTACCAGCATCCAGTCTAAGATTCCCATACACATGGTAAAACCAAGAATCAGGAACATGAGAACAATGGACCAGCCGTCATAGGTAAAGGCTGTTTCTTCACTTCGGGAATTTGCCACCAGTATTTCTATGCCAAGCAGAATCAGGGTAACAGGCCAGTAGTTCAAAATAGCGGTATAAGTAAGCTTTGGCACGAACAGGTGGACAATTAGCAGGACACCCAGTACAATCAGGATACATCCAAAGGTAATTGTGCCAACTCTATGCGTCTTCATCCTGTGTAAGCTCCTTTCTTTTTCCGTTAACCAGCTTTATGCCGACGATAATCAGGATAATGGAAATTGCCATGGTCGGAAGCTGGTAGCCAAACATATCGATATAATTGTACAGGTACTCCGGAACCAGTACCCTTATCCAGGAGGTGAGGATATCCCAGATTCCGGATATGCCGAGAATAATCAGCAGGAATGCCAGAATGTTGCGGTACTGCTTAATAAATTTTCCACGGTTCTTTTCAAACTCCTCCACAGGAGGGATAAAATGGTCCTCCAGGGAGTGAAATTCTTCCTCTGATAATGATTTTAAATTGTGAACATTGAAAAAGCTGTAAAACCAGATAATGGGAAGAAGATAAATCAGGGCGTCAAATCCTAAAAGGGATGCACATGCAATACAGCCCCAGAACAACACCATAATGCTTAAGCCCATTTTCCGGAATCCCATGTAAAGCTCGCCTGCCCCTGGAAGCAGGGAAGCAATAAATAACCAAAAACCTCTCTTTTGCTTTGTCATAAATATGACCTCCATTTCTTATTTTTCATAATCTTCATATAACGAAATATTTGTATCATTTCTGTTTTTTAGTAAAGTCTGCATTCACAATGCCGTCGGAGAAATCCTGTAACCAGCCCGTAACATACTGGCTTCCATTGGTTAAATGCTCCAGTATGGTGCCAGATACATCCTTTTGTATTTCCGTCTCTTTTTGGGAAGTGGTATCCGGCTGGGGTAAAGTCTTCAGCTGGCTCTGGGTGACAGAGGCTGTCACCATAATAAGCAGGGATGCGGCAACTGCGGCGCTGACCTTGCAGCCGTACAGGAATAATTCCACACGTCTGGAAAAGCGTTTCGGTGCTGTCAAAGCCTGCATATCCGGCTGCTGGCTTCTGGTAAGGATTTGTTCCTTTAAATAATCCGGCATCCGTATATCCTGTTCCGGGATTTGCTCCGGCAGCCAGTGCTCCAGCCGCTCGGCTGTTTTCATTGCCTCCGGCATACTGTCATCTGTTAACTCTGTTTCTGCCATCATGGACAGTAATTTTATAAATTCAGAATCCATCTATGGTGACCTCCTTTCTGTTTCTTTCACATTTTCTTCCTGTAATTGTTTTTTTAACATCGCCTTGGAACGGTATATCTGGGTCTGGATTGTCTTTACATTGGAATCCAGCATTTCTGCAATCTCCCGGGCAGTCCGTTCCTCGTAAAAATGCAGCCGCGCCACCTCATTGTAAGGCGGTTTCAGCCGGTTGCAGGCTGCCAGGAGAGAATTCAGTGTATCCGTCTCTAAGTATGTTTCCTCTATGGAAGGCGTTTCACCTGTATTTTCCAGGTATACATCCTCTGTAGGCAGCAGCCGTCTGCTGGCGCTTTTCAAAAAGTCCAGGCATTTCCGGGAGGCGATTTTACACACCCAGGCCTTTTCATATGCCCTGTCAAAATGATTCAGGTTCCGGTAGGCGGAGAGAAATACGTCCTGGGTTAAGTCTTCTGCGTCAAAAGGGTTCAGGCAGGTCTTATAGCAGATGGAATACACAAGATTACCGTAGGCGTCAATCAAATGTTCAAAATATTCAGTTTCTGTGATAAAATCGCCTCCCTTCTGACTGCTTACACCTATTATAACGACAGGCGTGAAAAAATGTCTTCATTTTTATAAAAATAAGTTAAAAAAATAAGCTGTCTTAGGAAGTACGCCTAAAACAGCTTACAATAATGCAGAGTTATAAAACCTTGGACAGGAAGTCACGCAGGCGGGGATGCTTTGGATTACCAAAGAATTCCTCCGGCGGTGCACTCTCTAAAATCTGCCCGTCATCAATAAACAGTACCCTGTTGGCAACCTCTCTGGCAAAGCCCATTTCGTGTGTGACGATAATCATGGTCATGCCTTCCTTTGCAAGGGCTTTCATTAAATCCAGCACCTCGCCGACCATTTCCGGGTCCAGCGCACTGGTGGGCTCGTCAAACAGAATCACATCCGGATTCATTGCCAGGGCACGGACAATGGCAACACGCTGCTTTTGTCCGCCGGATAATGTAGACGGATAGACATCTGCCTTATCCTCCAGCCCGATTCGTTTCAGCAGCTTTAAGGCATTTTCTCTGGCTTCCTGCTGAATCTGAGCCTTTGTTGTGGTAACAGGAACCGGAGCTTCCGGTTTCTTGCGGAAAATATTTGTAACAGGAAGAAAGAGGTTTTTCCGCTTTGCCTTCTTCAGGGTCTGGCACTGTACATAGACAGGAGCCAGCATGATATTTTCAATTACCGTTTTATTGTTGAACAGGTTAAAATGCTGGAATACCATTCCCATGTGCCGGCGGTGGATATTGATATCCACCTTCGGGTCTGTAATATCCACACCATTAAAAATAATCTGTCCTCCGGTAGGGTCCTCCATACAGTTGAGACAGCGGAGAAAGGTACTTTTACCGGAGCCTGACGGTCCGATGATAACCATTATGTCCCCTTTTTCAATGGTAACATTAATTCCGTTTAATACCTTATTATCACCAAAATGCTTTTCAAGATTAATGACGTCTATCACTTTTTCTCAGGCTCCTTTCCATAAGTTTGATGCCTAAGCTGATAATCAGCACAAGGACAATATATATAAGTGCCATAACCAGATAAGGAACCATAAATTCGTAACTGTTGCTTCCGATATAGTTAAATGCTACATAAAGGTCAGCTGCACCTACAAAGCTGACAATTGAGGTTTCCTTGATTAAGGAAATGAATTCGTTACCCAGGGTAGGAAGTATATTTTTTACTGCCTGTGGGATAACAATTTTCATCATGGATGTGCCAAAGCTTAAGCCAACTGCACGTCCAGCCTCCATCTGCCCGTGGTCCACCGACAGGATGCCGCTTCGCATAATCTCGGATATATAGGCACCACTGTTGAGACCGAACACCAGGATTGCCACCTGGACATTGGATATATGTATATTCAAAATCGGCAGCATTACATAGTAAAACACCAGCAGCTGCACCACCATTGGCGTACCGCGGAATAACCCTACATAAAAGCTTACAAAGGCATTTAATATGCGGGGCATAAGCTTATATTTCGGTATGACGCGGATGGTTGCTAAAATAGTTCCGATTACAATGCCGATAACCAGTCCCAGAACTGCAATCAGCAATGTATTCCGGAGTCCCTCTAATACCTTGGTATAGCCGCCATACTGTATAAAAATTTCTAAAAACTTATCAATTTTCTGACTTAAATTTCCCATTATTACTGAACCTCATTGATGGCAGAGGTAATGCTGGCAGCCGGAGCAGAATCAATAACAACATACTGGATATTACCATTTAATAAATCCTGTACGGCAAGAGAACCGTTTTTGTAACCGACGGTTTCCATGGAAAAGCCGTCAAAGCCCCATTCCGTATCACCCTCACAGTAGAACTGGCCTGTTGTTCCTGTCTGAACGCCTACCTTTACACTGCTGTCCTCGCCCTTTAAGATTTCTTCAATGGAAGCGGCATCTGTGCAGCTGTCAAAATCCGTATTATCTGAGGTTACAATCAGTCTCTGGGAAGCGCTGTAGTAAGGATTGGAGAAATTCACATATTCCTTGCGGTCTTCCTTGATGGTAAGTCCAGCCATGGCAATATCGCATTTCTGCTGTCCGACAGAAAGACATACCGCATCAAAGTCCATGTTCTGGATTACCAGCTCTTTGCCTAATTTGTCTGCAAGTCTGGCAGCAATTTCCATATCAATACCATAGTAGGAATCGCCCTGGGTGTACTCGAATGGCTCAAAGGCGGCATTGGTGGCAACCACCAGCTGGTCCTTGCTGTTGTCTAATGTGCCGGAGGTGACAGCCTGTGGAGTACCGTCGCCAAAGTAGTTATTGCAGATTTCATCTAAGGTACCGTCCTCTGTAATCTCTGCAATGAAGTCATTGACCTGGTTCAATAAATCCTCTTGCTCCTTATCTACGCCAAAGGCATACTCTTCATCTGTCAGGTCAATTTCAATGACCTTTGCAGTTTTTTTGGCATTGTTTCCACTTTCCTGCGTATTGCCGCTATCTGCCTGGTTTCCACAGCCTGTCAGGGCAGTAAGAGCCAGTATTGCGGATAATGCCAGTGTGGCATACTTTTTTAATTTCATAATATTCAATCCTTTCTTTATTATATAGATTTTAATTAACGGAAACAATATATCATTTTATGAAAACAAATGCAATGCAAGAATGAAATAAAGAAGGAAAATTTTGCGGATATGCAGGATTGTTATAGAAATGACGTGAAAATTCGTAGAATATTTATGTGCCACATAGTATACTGAACATAACGATTACCTGGTGTTAGTAAAAATGAAAGGAGAAGGAATATGTATCTGGTATTTGATGTAGGGGCTACTTATGTAAAGTATGCGTGGATGACGGCAGAGGGCGAGATTGAAGAAAAGGGAAAGATTCCCACAAAGAATAAGCCGGAGGACGGTGTACAGGATTTTGTGGAATCTCTGGCAGGGATTTATGATTGGTATAAAGAAAAGGGCATTGTAGAGGGGATTGCCATGGGGCTTCCGGGTCAGATTGATGTGGATAATGGCATTGTGTATGGCGGAGGAGGAATCCGGTATATGCACAATGTGGAATTGCAGAGGCTGATGTCCCAGCGGTGTGACAATGTCCGGGTATCGCTGGAAAATGACGGAAAATGCGCCGCACTGGCGGAGGTCTGGCTGGGAAATGCAAAGGATGTAAATGACGCCTGTGTTCTGGTGTTTGGAACCGGAATTGGGGGAGCCATAATTAAGGACAGAAAGGTTCACAGGGGAAAACGTATGCTGGCAGGCGAGGTTTCCTTTATAATTGATGAAATGACAAGAGAGGATTTGACCAGACTTGGTAATATAGAGGAGCTTTCCATGTATGAAGCGATAGAAAAGGTTCCGTTTTACTGGGCTGCCCATGGGGCAACCGGCGCAGTGTGTTACTGGCTTTCCCGGAAAAAACAGCTTCCTTTGGAAGAGGTGACCGGGGAAAAAATCTACCAGTGGATTCGGGAAGGAGACCGGGAAGCGGCAGAGATAATGGAGGATATGTATTTCAGCATAGCAAAGCAGTGCTGTAATTTCTTTGTAAGCTTTGACCCGGAGGTCATTCTGATTGGGGGAGGAATCAGTGCAGAGCCGGCGTTTGTAGAGGGCATTAAACGGTATGTAGAGCAGTTAAAAAAGCTTTCCATCATTTATGATGAGATAAAGATTGATGTATGTAAATACCGGAATGACTCCAATTTATTAGGGGCATTATATAATTTTAAGCAGAAATACGGTATGCAGCTTTAGATTTGGATATGTGTAACAGGGAACAACAAAAAAATATATATTAAGGAGGACACAGATATGATTTTGACAAAGAAAAAAATGCTGCCGAAGGATTTTTTATGGGGCGCATCCACCAGTGCGTATCAGGTGGAGGGAGCCAATTTGTCCCATGGCAAGGGACCGAGTATCCAGGATATTAAGAAGGTTCCGGAGGGAACCAGCGAACTGGATGTATGTGCAGATTTTTATCATCATTATAAAGAGGACATCGCCCTGATGGCGGAAATGGGCTTTAAGACCTTCCGTTTTTCCATTGCATGGTCCCGGATTCTTCCGGAGGGAACCGGAGAGGTAAACCAGGAGGGAATCGATTTCTACAATGCTGTGATTGATGAGTGCTTAAAATACGGCATTGAGCCGTTGGTGACCATGTTTCATTTTGACCTGCCGGCGGCTTTAGAGAAAAAGGGCGGCTGGTCAAGAAGGGAGAGCGTGGATGAATTTGTAAATTTTGCGAAAATTTTGTACGAAAATTACGGTGACAGGGTAAAATACTGGCTGACTATCAATGAGCAGAATATGCTTACTCTGGTGGGAGAAGCCATAGGAACCTGTAATCTGGAGGGCGTCACAAACAAATATAAAAAGCTTTACCAGGAGAATCATCATATGCTGCTTGCCCAGGCAAAGGCGATGAAGCTTTGCCATGACATGCTGCCAGGCGCCAAGATTGGTCCGGCTCCAAACATCTCCCTGGTGTACCCTGCAAGCTGCAAGCCGAAGGATGTGCTGGCTGCCCAGAACTTTAATGCCATCCGTAACTGGCTGTATTTAGATATGGCTGTTTACGGAAAATATAATAATCTGGTATGGGCATTCTTAGAGGAGCATGATGCGGTTCCAGATATGGAAGAGGGAGATATGGAGATTATGGCTTCCGGGCATCCGGATTTTATCGGATTCAACTATTATTCCACCGCAACCGTGGAATGGGATGACGGAAGCGGCAGTGCAGGCTCCGTTGACCAGCAGAACGGAGGAAGCGAATCAGGGGTGTATAAGACCTTTGCAAATCCAAATCTTCTGCGCACGGAGTTTGGCTGGGAAATCGACCCGGAGGGCTTCCGGGCAACAATGCGTGAGATGTACAGCCGGTATCATTTACCGATGATTGTGACGGAAAATGGTCTTGGGGCTTATGACAAGCTGACAGAGGATGGCAAGGTTCATGATAATTACCGTATCGAATATCTGCGCCGGCATATTGAGCAAATCAAGCTTGCGGTTTCAGAGGGTGTGGAGATGATGGGCTACTGTCCATGGTCTGCCATTGATTTGGTGTCTACCCATGAGGGTGTGGTAAAGCGTTATGGCTTCATCTATGTAAACCGGGATGAGTTTGATTTAAAGGATTTGGCACGTTACCGTAAGGATTCCTTCTACTGGTATAAGAAGGTAATTGAGACAAACGGAGAAGACCTGACCGATTAATATGGATATAAGAGAAAAGACTGCTGTGTATGCGGCAGTCTTTTCTTGCATTTTTGTACATATTTTGGTATAGTCAGTATAGATTTGAGAGGTGGCAGGATGAAACGGCGGGAATGGATGAGAAATTGCATAATTTATATGCTTCTGGCAGTATTTCTGGTTGCCGCAAGCGGAATGGGACTTGATGAAGGACATCAGGTTTTTTTCCGCAGTTCAAAATCCGGGGCTGAGGTATTAAAGCCGCAGACCTTTCTCCCAGATGTGGATTTACATATCTTTCAAATTGAAGAAAAAACCTCTGCCATTGTCAGTGTCAGAGGCTTGCGTAACAGCCGTACCGATAGTTTTTCACGCTACAATCTGTTTTTTATCTGTATCCTGGCGGTTCTGCTGGGAATTTCCAGATTAAATCAGGAGGTATTCACCCTCCATGGCAACCGGTATGTGCAAAAGCGGCGGTACATTATCTGCTTTATACAGGATACCGATGGGCGGAAAAGAATCTCATAACAGCCAGTGAAGGGCAGGCTGTGTCTGGGTGTAATTTTATAATTGAATAAATGCAATCTGTTTCCTTTACTGGCTCCTTACTGTAAATATCATGATGATTAAGAAAGAAGGAGTATGGGATTATGGATATTTTATTATGGATTGTTGTTATTATCGGAGGCGGTACAGGATTACTCTCCTGTTTATATATTGTAGTTTCTTTGTTTGGCATGATTGGGTATAAGATTTACCGGAAAATCAGATATCATGCATCTCTGTATGATTAGGAGGAGAGTAATATGGATATTATCGTAATTATAATGGGTGTTATTGCCGCTGTTGCCGGTGTTGCAGGCTTTATAATGGAGCACAGGGGCAGCAGGGATGATGACAGCTCCGGGAAAACAGAATAGTGAATATGCCTGTACATGAGTGATATCATGACAGGCATATTTTTTAAGATTTTTTACGCTTCCGCACGGCTTCCGACAGTAGAAATTCTATCTGTCCGTTAATGGAGCGGAAATCTTCATCTGCCCATTTTGCAAGCTCGTTCCAAAGAGTAGGGGACAGACGGAGTAGTATCTGTTTCTTGGCTTTTTCCTTTTCCTTTACTGATTTTTCCCGCAGCCGGATATCGGCTTCCAGCGCTTCTAAGCGTTCAATGCGTGCCTGCAGCTCCGCCTCCCGCTGCTCGATATCGCTCTCTTTTTCTGCCATAGAATTCCCCTTTCTAAGTAAAATACTCACAGGTATATATTAATAGATGGAGCTGCTGTTTACAACCGGCTGGGCTTCCCTGTTTCCGCAGAGAACGACTAAAAGGTTGCTGACCATAGCGGCTTTGCGTTCTTCATCCAACACCACAATTTCCTCTTCACCAAGTTGCTTGATTGCCATATCTACCATACCCACAGCACCTTCTACGATTTTCTTGCGGGCGGCGATGACAGCAGACGCCTGCTGTTTCTGAAGCATAGCGGCAGCAATCTCCTCGGAATAGGAAAGGTGGGTAATACGGACCTCCTTTACCTCAATACCGGCTTCCTCTACCCGCTGCTGTAATTCCTCCCGCATGGATTCCGCAATTTCCTGGCTGCTGCCCCGGAGCGTTCTCTCATGCTCTTCTTCATTTTCGTCCTCTTCTAATAAATCATATGGATAAAGACGCGTAATTTTACGGATGGTGGAATCGCACTGTATGGAAAGATAGGTGCGGTAATTATCCACATTAAATACAGCCTTTGTAGGGTCTGTTACCTTCCAGATGACAACTGCACCGATAATAATGGGATTGCCCAGCGCATCATTTACCTTTTGCTGGCGGTTGTTCAGGGTCATTGTCTTCAGGGATACCTTTTTCTTAGGAAGAAGATTCAGGTTTAAATTGGTAGCAAGCTCCTTTCCCTGGATAGAGACCTCCGTAGCAGGTTCCTTTTCCTCTGCTACCGGTGCGATAGAGGTGGCAAATGGATTTGTGTAGAAATATCCGGGTGTCTTAATGGTTCCATAATAGTTACCAAACAGCGTTAATACGACTGCTTCCTTTGGATTCACGATGTGAAAACCACCCCACATAACGGAAAAAACAATGATTCCCACCGTGGCAAGTATGACCAGGAGCGTTCCGGCAATTGTAGAATCTGCCTCAAAGGCAAAACCGCAGAAAATATAACCTGCAATACATAGAATATAGCCTGCAATCACAAGAAAAAGCATGGCAAATCCGTTGGTTTTGGTAATCTCCCGTTCTGTTACATCTTTTTGTTTCAAATCCTCATTCATAAGAGCCTCCATTTCCTGTACCTGATGTACATATGTGATATCATTTTGATATCATCATGATATAATAAACCGGAGGATATGTCAATTACTTTTTTATAACTTATTTTTGTACGATACTGGTTTTTGCCCAGGGAATATGTTATGATTTAGACATTGAATTACAGATTCGTGAAGGACGTGAAGAAATGGCAGAAATTCAGTTAACAGATTTAATAGATGTAAATATATTGCAGCAGATTCAGGACGCTTTTTCCGGATATACGGGAATGGCGGCATTGACAACGGATGCGGATGGGGTTCCTGTGACAAAGGGAAGCGGTTTTACAGATTTCTGCATGAATCTGACCAGAAAATCAGAGATTGGATGTAAAAGGTGTGAGGAATGTGACCGGAACGGCGCTTTGCAGACTCTGAAGGAGGGCAAACCGGCGGTATATTACTGTCATGCCGGTCTGGTGGATTATGCAGCTCCTGTTATGGTGGAGGGCAAATTTATTGGCAGCTTTATTGGCGGACAGGTCCGGACTGCCGAGATTGATGAAGAGGATATGAAAAAAAGGGCTGTGGAAATGGGAATTGACCCGGAGAAATATGTGCAGGCGGCAAAGCGGACAGCATTGCTGGAAAAACAGGATATTGACCGGGCGGCAGAATTTCTTTTCAGGATTTCAAAGGTTATGTCAGAGATGGCTTATAAAAACTATGAGGCATTAAAAAACAGCCAGAAGATGGAGCGGGCAGCACGCTCCCAGGCAGCATTTGTTATGGACATGAGTCTGAATGTGCAAAAGAGCATGGAAAGCTGGGTGGCAATGACAGAGCAGGCGCTGGACAGCCGGAGCAGCAATGCCATGGAGCATATGATGCGGCAGATTATTTCACAGGGAAAAGAGATGTATTCCTCCATTGAGGATACTGTGGAATATATCCGCATGTCCGGCGGTGAGGTGGAATTGTTAGAAACGGAATATTCAGTCAGGGAGCTGTTGGAGCAGACCGTGGAGAGTACCAGGGCAATATCCGGAGTGAAGGAGCTGCAGGTGGATATTGCAATTGCGGACACGGTACCGGATTATCTGCTGGGAGATTCCGGACGGATTGGACAAATTGTAAGCAAGCTGCTGCAGAATATTCTGTATCTGACAGAGGACAAGCAGATAGATATCCGGGTGTCCGGTTATCCGGCGTCCTATGCCACTATGCTGGTGTTAAGGATTGGAAACAGTGGCTGCCGGATATCGGAAGAGCGTTTTCATGACATTGAGGAATATCTGAAAAACAGTGAGCAGCGGCTCGCTGGCGCAGATGAAAACAGCGGGTTTGGCATGTCCATGGTTTACCTGCTTATCCGGCAGATGTCCGGTAAGCTTATACTGGAAAAGGCGGATAACGGAGGCATGGCATTTACGGTTAATGTGCCGCAGCTGGAGATTGGAGAGGATTGATACGTTATGTTTGACAGTGTGGAATATGCAGAAGCCTTTGATGAGTTTCTGATGAAAATGGAACAAATTCCGGATTTGGTGCATCCCGGTACACAGGATGCGCTGGACCGTATCTGCCGGCTGCTCCGTGTATCCAGGGTAGAGGGTATCTTTTATGAGTCGGCGAGACATGAGGCAATGAAAAAGGGAAACCGGATAATTTTTTATGAATACGGAAATGCGGATAAAGACCGTGTATTTCATAAGCGGGAAATAATGCGGAATGGCGGCATTGCGGTTTATAATTTATACCAGAAAACAGGGGAGCCGGACTGGGATGCAGTGGAGTCGGAGAAGCTTATGGTGCTTTGCAAAATGATTTTCACCTTTAATGGACGCATCCGAGTTATGCATATTGCGGAGGAGCTTACCTATAAGGACCAGAGTTTGGGAATTTTCAGCCTGCGTTATTTTACAAGGCATGCCAATGCGCTGATTGCAGACCATGAAATTGGGGATTATGCGGCATGCTACTTTAATCTCAGGCGGTTCTCCCTGATAAACCAGCAGCTTGGACGGGAAAGAGGAACAAAGGTCATGAGAGCCTTTGTGGGGCAGCTGCAGGATAAGCTGGGTGCTGCGGAAGCGGTCTGCCGGGTTGGCGGTGACAACTTTACGGTATTGTTTTTAAAGGACCATTTAGATGTGGTGATGGATTATCTGAGGGGAACGGAAATCATATATGAGGATACCACAGGTGAGAGCGTAATGGTTCAGGCAAATGCAGGTTACTATATGATTCCCGAAGAGTGTGAGAATGCGGACTATATTATAGACAGTGTCAGCACGGCGTTGAACATAGCCAAGAATGTTGCGAAAAAATCCTATGTATTTTTCGATGAAGACATGGTAAAACAGCAGACTATAGCGAAGCAGATAGAGAATATATTTCCGGAATCCATTGAAAAAGAAGAATTTAAGGTATATTACCAGCCCAAAATCCTGCTTAAGGATTACAAGCTGGCTGGGGCAGAGGCGTTATGCCGGTGGTATCATGACGGCAGGCTGATAACACCGGGAGAGTTTATCCCTGTTTTAGAGCAGACAAAGGCAATCTGCCTGCTGGATTTTTATATGCTGGAGCATGTATGCCAGGATATACGCAGATGGCTGGATGAGGGTCGCAGAGTGGTGAAGGTGTCGGTTAATCTGTCCCGCCGCCATATGGGAGACGTATTTTTGCTGGAGAACATTTTGGCGATTATTGACAAGTACCATGTTCCCCATGAATACATAGAAATTGAATTGACGGAGACCACAACGGATGTGGATTTCAGCGAACTGAAAAATATTGTTTACGGGCTGCACCAGCAGGGAATCAGTACCTCGGTGGATGATTTTGGAATGGGATATTCTTCTCTTAATTTAATCCGGGAACTGCCATGGAGTGTGCTGAAGATTGATAAAAGCTTTCTGCCGGAGGAAAAGGACGACTCTCCACAGAAATACATTATGCTGAAGCATTTGATTTCCCTTTCCCAGGATATGGGACTGGAGTGTATTGTGGAGGGTGTGGAGACAGTAGAGCATGTTAAGCTTTTAAAGGAAAATAACTGTTATCTGGCACAGGGCTTTTATTTTGACAGGCCGCTGCCGGTATGTGAATTTGAAAAGCGACTGCTGGACATGGAAAGGAATCTTGACAGATGAGAAAAGAGACCGTGTATCTTTGGAATACACAGCCTCTTTTTGGTTTTTATATATTCTTTTGTTATACAGCAGCCAGTGCCTGTTCCAAGTCTGCAATGATGTCATCCACATCCTCGATTCCCACAGACAGGCGGATTAAATCCGGAAGAACGCCAGCCTCAAGCAGCTGTTCGTCATTTAACTGGCGGTGTGTATGGCTGGCAGGGTGAAGCACGCAGGAACGGGCATCTGCCACATGGGTTACAATAGCAATCATTTTAAGGGCATTGCTGAACCGCATAGCACCCTCCTTGCCGCCCTTTGGTCCGAAGCAGAGTACGCCGCAGACGCCATCCGGCATGTATTTCTGTGCCAGTGGGTAGTATTTGCTGCTCTTTAATCCTGCGTATTCTACCCAGGCAACCTTTTCATGGTTTTCCAGATACCGGGCAACCTTTAAAGCGTTTTCACAGTGGCGTGGAATACGGAGGTGCAGGGTCTCCAGTCCGAGATTGGTGAGAAAGGCATTCTGCGGAGACTGGCATGCTCCCATGTCCCGCATTAGCTGGGCGGTTGCCTTTGTGATGTAGGCACCCTTGCCAAACCGCTCGGTGTAAATGATTCCGTGATAAGAATCGTCCGGTGTGGTGAGACCAGGGAATTTGTCTGCATGGGCATTCCAGTCAAAGTTGCCGCTGTCCACGATACATCCGCCGGTGGAGGTGGCATGTCCGTCCATGTATTTTGTGGTGGAGTGTACCACAATGTCTGCTCCGAACTCAAATGGACGGCAGTTAATCGGGGTTGCGAAGGTATTGTCACAAATCATCGGAACACCGTGCTTATGGGCAAGGGTTACGAATTTTTCAATGTCCAGTACAACGCCGGATGGATTGGATATGGTTTCGGCGAATACAACTTTAGTATTTGGCTGGAAGCACTGCTCTAATTCCTCCGGGCTGGCATCCTGGTCCACTAAGGTGGTTTCAATGCCGAACCGTTTCAGGGTGACGGATAACAGATTTGAGGTTCCCCCATATACCTTGGAAGCGCAGATGACATGGTCGCCAGCCTCGCAGATATTGGTTACGGCAAGCATGGTAGCTGCCTGGCCGGAGGAGGTGAGCATGGCAGCAACGCCGCCCTCCAAATCGCAGATTTTCTTTGCCACTAAGTCACAGGTCGGATTCTGAAGTCTGGTATAAAAATATCCCTCTTCCTCCAAATCAAAGAGCTTTCCCATTTCCTCACTGGTCTCGTAACGAAAGGTTGTGCTTTGGTAGATTGGGAGAACACGCGGCTCTCCGTTTTTTGGTTCCCATCCGCTCTGTACGCAGATGGTGTCTTTTTTAAATTGCATAGTGATTCTCCTTTTTGTGAAATATATTAAAATATATTCTAGTTGAAAATAATAAGAAAAGCAAGATTTTCATACCAGAATTATAACCATATGGGTTTTCACCGCCGGAGACGGAGAGGAGAAGATTGCAAGGTATATCCTGATATATTATAATATCACATATTTTAAAAGGGGAGACTGGCAGCTGCCGGATGAATAAATGGAGCGAGAGGTGAAAGAGATGAAATTAAAGGGACAGAAATATGCAGCGGTGGTTTTTGACATGGACGGCGTTATATTTGATTCGGAACGGCTGGTAATCGAATGCTGGAAGGCCATAGCTGGTAAATATAGTATTGTGGATGTGGAAACGGTGTGCCGGGAATGTCTCGGCACAAACAAGGAGGCTTCCAGGAGGAAATTCCTGGAATATTACGGGGAAAACTTTCCATATGATGCCTATAAGAGTGAGATGTCAGCCCTTTATCACGAAAGATACAGTGGTGGGCGGCTTCCTATGAAGCCGGGAATCAAAGAACTGCTGATATTTCTGAGGGAAAATGGAAAACACACGGCACTGGCATCCTCTACCAGAAGGCAGGTGGTGACCCAGGAGCTTGCAGATGCCGGCCTTATGGGATATTTTGATGAGATAATCTGTGGAGATATGGTGGCAAGGAGCAAGCCGGAGCCGGATATTTATTTAAAGGCCTGCGAATGCTTAGGAGTTGCGCCGGAGGATGCCTATGCAGTGGAGGATTCCTATAACGGAATCCGTTCAGCGGCAGCTGCGGGTCTGAAGCCGGTTATGGTGCCGGATTTGGCAGAGCCCACCGTGGAAATGGAAGCGCTGGCGGAGGTGATTCTGCCGTCTCTTTTGGAGGTAAAGGAGTATCTTTCTTTATGAAGAGGACAGGGTGGCTGCAAAGGAAGGGATTATTTCAGGCGTAACCGGAAAATGAACTTTTTTAAGATTTGTAACAATAATATGGTAATAAGAAAAAATTATAAATGGGAGGAAACATAAAATGGGATGTTTGGGAAATATACTTTGGATTATATTTGGAGGAGCGGAAGGTGCGCTTGCATGGTTTTTGTACGGCTGTTTGTGGTCCATTACAATTGTGGGGATTCCCATTGGAAGACAGTGCTTTAAATTTGCCAGTTTGACGCTTTTTCCCTTTGGAAAAGAAGTGGAGTATGGAGGGGGCGGACTTTCCCTGGTTGCCAATGTAATCTGGATGATTGTGACAGGGATTCCCATGGCAGTTGGACATTTTCTGACGGGCTGTCTTTTGTGTATCACAATTATCGGCATTCCTTTTGGGTTGCAGCAGTTTAAGCTGGCAAAGCTGGCTTTAATGCCCTTTGGTACCAGTCTGTAGAAAAAAAGCGCTTGACAATGTGAAGGATTGTATTATAATTGTTTAAAAGTAAATAGTTTAAAATTGAACTGATATCCGGAGCCCCGCATTATGCAGGGTGATATTTTTTTGTCCCACAAAAGTTTTAATTTTCACAGGGCAGAAATACTCTACAATTATAGTAAATGAGAGGGAATAAGATGAACCAGTCATTGGAAGTATTGTTAAATGGAATGCAGTTTAGAAAGCTGATGGAAAGTGAGTTTGAGGTAATTTATAAAGAGTACCACCTGTGTAAAATCGACTTACAGATATTGTATTATTTATATACGGCAGGAGAGCACAATACATCAAAGGATATTCTGGACTTAGAGCTTTTTTCAAAGGGACATATATCCCAGTCCTTAAGCAGGCTGCAAAAAATGAACCTGATTGTCATGGTGCAGGATGAGGACGACAGAAGATATGTCCACAATGTGCTTACCCAGGATGCCAGTAAAGTGCTTGCAGATTTGAAGGAGGTTTATGACCGTATTAACCACATTGTTTTGAAGGGTGTGACAGAGGATGAGAAGAGGATACTGGTATCACTGGCACAGAGAATTAATGACAATATCAGAAATGAGTTGTCAGAAGGATGAGATTGCAAGAACAGGAGGATGGATATGGAGAAATTAAAACAATATGTAAAAGAAAAACAGGAGCTGTGTATTGAAAATGACCGCATTTCAGATAAGCTGTTTAGTGAATATGGCGTAAACAGAGGGCTCAGGGATGAAAACGGAAAGGGCGTTTTAACGGGACTGACCAGAATTTCCAAAATCGTCTCATTTAAAAATGTGGATGGAAAGCGGGTTCCCTGCGATGGCGAGCTGTGGTACAGAGGCTATCAGGTAAACGCTTTGATTGATTCTCTGGGAAAAGAGGAGTTTGGCTTTGAGAAGATAGCATATCTGCTTTTGTTTGGGGAACTTCCCACTCCGTCTGAGCAAAATGAGTTTATGGAGCAGCTGGGCTGGTGCAGAAATCTGCCCACCAACTTTACAAGGGATGTTATTATGAAAGCGCCGTCAAAGGATATCATGAATACCATGACAAGGAGTATTTTAACGCTGGCATCCTATGACGAGCAGTTAAGCGGAGGAATTGATAATAATATCAGACAGTGTATGCAGTTAATTTCCGTATTTCCGATGCTGGCGGTATACGGTTTTCATGCAGATAATCACTATAATAATGACGGCAGCATGTATATTCACAGACCGGACCCGAAGCTGTCCACAGCGGAGAACTTTTTAAAAATGTTAAGACCGGATGAACAGTATTCATGGCTGGAGGCGAAGGTCTTAGACACAGCCCTTATCCTGCACATGGAGCATGGGGGAGGAAATAATTCCACATTTACAACAAGGGTAGTTACATCCTCCGGTTCTGATACATATTCTGCTATGGCGGCGGCAATGTCATCCCTGAAGGGGCCGCGGCATGGAGGAGCGAATATTAAGGTTATGGAGATGATGCAGGATATACGGAACTCTGTTCAGGATATAACCGATGAAGAGGAAATCCGTGCTTATCTGGAGCGGATAATGGATGGAGAAGCATTTGACGGAAAAGGTCTGATTTATGGTATGGGACATGCAGTTTACTCCATATCGGACCCAAGAGAGCGGATTTTAAAATATTATGTGGAACGTCTGGCAGCGGCAAAGCACAAGGAGAGGGATATGAAGCTGTATAATATCATAGAAAAGCTTGCCCCGGAGGTTATTGCAGAGAAAAGGCATATTTATAAGGGCGTCAGCCCGAATGTGGACTTTTACAGCGGCTTTGTCTATGAGATGCTTGGGATTCCGGTGGAATTATATACACCGCTGTTTGCCATAGCGCGTATTGTGGGCTGGAGTGCACACCGGCTGGAGGAACTGGTGGGTACAGGGAAAATTATCCGTCCGGCTTATATGAGCGTTATGGAAGAGAAAGAATAGCTTATAATTGATTTTCATTATAAAATACAAAAGTAAAGAGGGAGAATTTTAATGCATTTAACAAAGAAAGACATACTAACCATTCCCAATGCGCTTAGCATGTTCCGGATTATACTGGCGGTTTTGATACCCTTTATTTACTATAAGCCGGATTTTGAACAGAAAATACCTTGTCTGCTTACCATTGTTGTCATATCGGGACTGACGGATTTCCTGGATGGCAAAATAGCAAGACGGTTCCATATGATTAGTGAGCTGGGGAAAATATTAGACCCTATTGCGGACAAAGTCACACAGGCAGTTTTACTGATTTGCCTGTTGTCGAAATTTAAATGGATAAAAATAATACTGGTTTTATTTTTTGTAAAGGAAATATGCCAGGGGCTACTGGGCTTGTGCGTAGTTATGAAAACGAAAGAAAATGAAGGCGCAAAATGGTACGGCAAGGTCAATACGGCGGTGTTTTATCTGGTAGTGCTGCTGCTGATTTTCATACCGGAGATGCCGGCTGCTGTGGCAAACACTCTGTTATGCATCAGCGCAGGATTTATGCTGCTGGCATTTTGTATGTACCTGAAGTATTTTCGGCAGCTGTTGAAAAAGGATAGACAGGTTAAAAAAAGCTGCTGACTGGAGGCATGAATGTTTGGAAAAAAGACATTCATGCCTTTTTTTGAAAATTTTCTGACAATTTTAGCACTCATCTCTTGACAGTGCTAACAAAAGGTGTTATTTTAGGATTAGCCGAAAGAAATGCCGATATTCCGGCATACTATTTTGTAGACAATTGCGAAACTCAATTTTTGAAAGCCTGCGTTGTACAAATGTAACAAATATGTTTTTCGGACCGTTTGCACTTAGTTGAGAACGTAGCAGTGCTAAGCTCGAAAACACCTCGCTAACCACTGACGTTCTCAAATGTCCTACAAACATAAATTTGTTACATTTGCACAACTCACATTTTGAAATAATGAGTTTCGCAATTGCCTATATGAGAAAGAGTGAGAGGAGACAGACATGCAGTTAATTGTAGCAGTAGATAGTAACTGGGCAATCGGAAATGGTAACAAATTACTGGTGAGGATTCCGGAAGACCAGAAGTTTTTCAGACAGACCACAATGGGTAATGTAGTCGTGCTGGGAAGAAAGACTCTGGCAGAGTTTCCCAATGGTTTGCCCCTTAAGGGAAGAAAAAATATTATTCTTTCCAGAGACGAAAATTTTACGGTAAAGGACGCTGTGGTAGTTCACTCAAAAGAGGAGCTGTTTGAAGAATTAAAGCAGTATGACAGCGACAGTATTTTTGTAATTGGCGGGGAAAGCATTTATAATATGTTATATGAGTATTGTGACACGGCGCATGTAACCAGAATTGATTATAAATATCAGGCGGATAAATATTTTCCGGATTTGGATAAGGATGAAAGCTGGGAGCTGACCGGCGACAGTGATGAGCATACCTATTTTGATTTAGAGTATTATTTTTACCGGTATGAAAATCATAATCCAAAACCCATGGAATAGCCTGATTTAATGCATATCCAGTAAACGCAATGCATTTTTATACAGAATATTATCCAGCTCTTCTCCGGACAGTGGAAGAGCTTTAATATAATCTACGGTTTCCTTCTGATTGTCCCAGGGAAAATCCGTTGCATATAAAATTCGGTGGGAACCGTGATTTCTGATAATGCGCATCAGCTGCTCTTTTTCAATCATGTTGCGGCAAAAAGCAAGGTCGAAATACACATTTTTCCCAACTAATAATTTTTCCACCAGCTGCCACTGCAGATTACCGCCCACATGGGCGAGGACGATTTTAGAATCCTTGTCACAGTCCTTTAAAACCTGCTGCAACATGAGACAGGCACGGTCTGGCGGACAGTGGATTGGAATAGGAAGTCCCACATCGTAGCCTGCATGGATAACACAGCAGAGATTGAGGCGGATACATTCTTTTATTATTTCAATATAACGTTCATCGTCAATATAAGTGTTCTGATAGTCAGGATGCAGCTTGATTCCCTTCAAACCAAGAGATTTAATGTACGCAAGACGGTTGGAAATGTTGTCATTTTCCGGGTGGATACCGCCGAAGGAGAGAATTCCTTCTGTATTGTTGATGCTGGCGGCATAGCTGTTTATGGAATCAAACTGTGATGGCTTCGTTGCCACAGGGAGCACCACACTGTAATCGATGTGATGTTCCTTCATGGAAATGCGCAGCTCCTCCAGGGTTCCGCCCGCCGCAGCCTTAATCTGAGAGCGTTCTTCCAATGCCTCGATAGTGTGTGAAGCTATTTTTTTCGGGAATATATGTGTGTGAAAATCAATTACCATAATTTTATTTTCCTCCTGTGAGTATGATAATCTCTCGGAATCTTTAAGCCAGTAAATATAAGGCTTTCAGATTCCTTTTTT
>UQXF01000040.1 GCA_900544905.1 uncultured Clostridium sp. | reverse complement strand
TTGCCGACACCGCCTTTCTGATTAGTCAGAGCGATTACTTTGCAATTTGACATAGAATGCGTCCTCCTTTCGCATAGATTTAGCCGCTTTGTCAAGGCGGCTATGTAACTGTACCAGAGAACGCAAAAAAGCCGCTTACTCTTAAAATCCATAAGAATAAGCGGCTTCGTGGTGATGTGCCTTAGACATATTCAATTTTAATTCTCTTAACAGGAGCGTTGACAACCTTAAAAATGAGTTCGTCAACGGGGTCGGTATATCTGCCTTGTTGTATGAGCTGATTTTTCAATTCCACAAGGCTATGTAGCAACAGCTTTCTTTCCTCGCTGTCAAAATACAAGTGCGTTTTCTTTTCTTTCATAATCGCCACCGTCCTTTCTTGGCTTCATTATACCGTTATAAGGAAACTCCGTCAAAACTGTAACTTCGCATTTCTTGGTATTCTGGCGTATCAAGGCTCAGTCCTCAGTAGTAAATAAGTAGTAAATAAGGGTTGCAATTCTCAAGAAATGCGGAGAAATGCTTTATTTTGCGGGGATAATCACCTTTTTACTTGATTTTTAAAATAATTATTAACAGTTAAATCTCCAACCTCCATGTCCTCTGTCAGCGTTGTAGAGGACGCTATCACCTTTGCCTCATAGACCGTCTCTTCCCCGGCGGTCTCCGCTTCAAGAACCTGCTCCTCTGTACCGGTTTCCTCTGACACATCCTTATCCATCTGTGCTGCCGTCTGGACGGAAGCATCCCCAAGGGCTTCCTCCATCTCTGCTGTTTCCTCATCATCTGCATCCCGGCTGTCCTTATCCCCTGCATCGGTCTCCTCATACCGGACTGCTAAAGCCATACCGCCTGCCGGAACAGAACCGCCAAAACAATTTACCCCCATAATTACCAGCATGAGCCATGCCATAATTTTCTTTCTATTTCTCCCATCTCTTCTCATCTGCATTATCTCTCCCTGTTTTATATTCTTTATCAGGCAATTGCGAAACGCAATTAAGTGCATATGCTACTTAACTGCCTTTATCTTTTTAACCTTGCTATACTTTGTATAGATTTTTTTCCCTGTTACCGTCTTCATATACGCCCGCACTTTGACGTAATAGGTCTTTCCCTTTTTTACAGTCCATACCTTGCTGGTGTCCTTCCCCTTTTTTTTGCGGGACACCGTTACCTTTTTTGATTGTTTAAATTTTGAACTGTTGGAGTAACGGATTTCATAGCCTGTCTCCCCATAGCTTTTCAGCGGATTCACCTGCTGGATTTTAATGCTTAAGGAATATTTTTTCTTACTCACCTTACATTTTAAGGATTTGATTTTCGGTATTTTCTTTTTAAACTTATTATAGTTTTTGATATCCTTTTCCGTATACCCCGGATTCAAAACAATACTCCGCGGATTTTGCATCGGCAAAGACCGGTAACCTATATACACGGATGGCAGCTGGGTGCGTCCGGGGTTTTTCGTCTCTTCCTGCTGTTTTTCCTCCTCCGGGGTTGTCTTTTTCGCCTCCAGCAGATTTCCATTTGCATCATAGCTATAAATGATAATCTTTCCATCCGGATAAACCGCTCTCACTACCCGTCCCAGTGAATCATAGCTGTACTGCACCTCTGCTTTTTCCGTCTGCTCTGCCGCCGTAACGGTGCCACACATACTGCCGCTTACTAACAACACTCCCATTGCGGCAAATAAAATACTCCGTAAAAACCTTTTTTTCATATCCCGTCTCCATTTACAACATATTATTTTTTATCAGCTAACATACAACTTTCCAATTTTGAATATAGCAAATGTCTTTTTAAGATACAATAAATGTTAACACCAACGACAATTTTCGACAAAAAATGCGTTTCCTAATAGTTTTAATTACTATGTTACAAAGAATTTGAAATTATATCATATCTTGACAAATACCAGATGCAATTTTATAATTAGCAGATATACATATCTGCTTTTTTTGAGTTTTGCAATTACCTAATAATCAGAAGAGAAAGAAAGGAATCCCCATGAGAAGAATTGTTATTACAGGAATGGGTGCAGTAACTCCCATTGGCAACACAGTAAATGAGACCTTTGCGGCTCTGCGGCAGGGACTCTGCGGCATTGCACCCATCACACATTTTGATACAGGCGACCGCAAGGTCAAGGTTGCCGGAGAAGCCAAAAATCTTGATTTAGAGGACTATTTTCCAAAGAAAGAAATACGCCGGATGGACCGTTTTGTGGCATTTGCTTTAATTGCAGCCAGAGAAGCGATGAAGGATGCCGGACTGGATAACAATAACGACTGGAATAAAGAACGCTGTGGAACCATCGTGTCCACCGGCGTGGGCGGACTGGGAAGCATTGAGACCGAGCATACAAAGGGGGAAATAAAAGGCTTTGACCGGGTTTCACCCTATTTTGTTCCCGGCGGAATTTCCAATATTGCTGCTGCGAGGATTGCAATTGAATATGGACTTACCGGTATGTGCAGCTGTGTAGTAACCGCCTGTGCCGGTGGAACCAATGCGGTGGGGGACAGCTTCCGCATGATTCGGGACGGCTATACAGACGTTATGGTATGCGGCGGTTCTGAAAGCTGTATCACGGAATTTGGAATCGGGGGTTTTACTGCACTGAAGGCTTTGTCGGAAACGGAAGACCCAATGCGGGCCTCCATTCCCTTTGATAAAGAACGCAATGGATTTGTTATGGGAGAAGGTGCAGGAATCCTGGTTTTAGAAGAGCTTGAGCATGCGAAAGCACGTGGAGCCAGTATTTACGGAGAAATTGCCGGATATGGAGTAAACTGCGACGCCTACCATGTAACCGCTCCGTCACCGGATGGCAGCGGCGCGGCAAGATGTATGGAGCTTGCCATGGCAGATGCCGGTATCACTCCGGAAAAGATTGCGTACATCAATGCCCACGGAACCTCCACCCCATTAAATGACAGTTCAGAAACCATGGCTGTGAAAAGGGCATTTGGTGAACATGCCTGCAGGCTGATGATGAGTTCAACGAAATCCATGACCGGACATTTATTAGGTGCCAGTGGTGCAATCGAAGCGATTATCACAACACTTGCAGTGAAGGAGGGCTATGTTCCACCAACCATTAATTATCAGGTGCCGGACGAAAACTGCGATTTGGATATCGTGGCAAATGAGGGACGCAGTGCAGATATCACCTATGCAATGTCAAATTCACTGGGCTTTGGCGGACACAACGCAAGTCTGGTTATCCAAAAATACCGATAGCTTTTATTTATATATTTCTTTTATTAAAGCCAATGACCGCTGCCGCAAGATTCATGGCAGACAGCACAATTGTAACCAGCACTGCAAGCAGATATTCTGACAACTCCTCCATACCGGTCAGCAAACCGGAAGAGCTCAACAGCCGGACAGGCAGATATTCTTTTATGTCAGGAAACAATCCAAGCAGGTAGATTAGCAAAAAGACAATGCCGGACGCTGTCACGGCAGCGGAACCGGATTGAAAAAATACTGACATAAGCAGTATCAGGGAAACCAGCCAGATACCCAGCAGATAAAAGCAGGCAGCAGAGAAAAACACATGGGATGCAATGCCGTTATCCCAGAAATATGCATTGTAGGCATATGTAATCCCATAACACATCCAATATCCCGCTGTCCAGAGCACAAGCATGGCAATGGCTTTTGAAGCGATAATCCCCCATCTTGCCATACCTTTTGTAATCATATTTACAAGGGTTCCCTTCTGATATTCCACCGTTAAAATACCACTGAATAATAAGAGAAAAATAATTAATGCAATGGGGATATTTTTATAAAACTGTGTCCACGAGGTCATTGCATCCACTTCTACTTCTGTTACCGTTAATCCTGCATCTCCAAGACTTTCTGACATCATTTCCATTAACCATGGTGTCATTTTTGCAACCGCCGGATTCATAACACCAAAGAAAAGAAAAAGCAGCATCAAAATAATGAGTTTCCCGGTACGGATTAATTCCATAAATTCTTTACCTGTAAAAGCAATCAGCTGTCTCATTAATGAACCACCTCCATAAACAGGGCTTCCAATGTGGGCTCTAACATTTCTATCCGCTGTACGAAAAGATTATTTTGTACTAAAATCTGCATAATCGTTAACATATCCTTTTCTGTCTTTCCTTCATAGAGAAGCTTTCCCTTTCCTATCTGTTTTCCGTCAGGATATTTTGCCGCAAACAAACCGGCATCCTCCGGTTTATAAAACTCTATTTCCAACCCGGCACCTTTACGCAGCCCTTTTATCTCCTCCAGTGTTCCCCAAAGTGCCAGCCTTCCGTTGTGCAAAAAAGCAATTTCATCGCAGATGCGCTCCACATCAGACAGGATATGGGTGGAAAAAATTACAGTGGTATCATTTTTTACGGCAGATAAGATATCCAGAATCTCTTTTCTGCCTAACGGGTCAAGGGCAGAAGTGGGTTCATCACAAATTAACAGCTTCGGACGGTTAAGCAGTGCCTGGGCAATGCCAAGCCGCTGTTTCATTCCCCGGGAAAATCCCTGAATACGTTTATTTACGTTATCAAGTCCCACAAGCTCTAATAACTGCTGCGCCCTGTCATGGATTTCATCCTTTTCCATCCCGGTAATTTTACCGCACAGGGTAAGATACTCCACCGGTGTCATAAAGCCATAAAACTCCGGTACATCCGGCAAATATCCAATATATTGGTTTGTTCCGTTCTGTCCAAATCTGACCGGTTCCCCATTTACAAAGATTTCACCGGAATCTGTCCGCAATAATCCCAGAATCATCTTCATTGTAGTTGTTTTCCCCGCACCATTCTGTCCGATAAAGCCAAAAATTGTATGCTCCGGTACGCAAAAGCTAAGCTCATCCAATACCGTATTTGCTCCAAATGCCTTAGATACATGGGAAAGCTCCAGCATATTCATCAGACATCCTCCTTTCCAAAAAGAAAATATAATACCGGACCGATAAAATTCATGCCAGCAATTGCCACAACCAGCCATAATGCCCTGTTTCCCCGTTTATAGGTTTTGTGTGTAAGAATATGTCTCAAGGTAACAACAAGTAAAGCAAATTCCACAATCACTAACGGAACCAGGAACGGTAACATTTCATTTAAATCATTCATAAATCTACTCCTCTCTTCTTATCAGAAAATTCCAGGCGATTGCAAAACACTCTTAATATTTTGATACTCCCTATCTTTTTCCAGACTTGTAAAAGCCGGATGCTGCAATGCCTGTATTGCATCCTCCAAAATAAGCCTTTTGTCTCTGGGTGCATCACTTCCAATGTCCAGCTGTTCATACCACCCGGAAATCCGGTTAAAGTAATCGTCACCATGCAGGGTCAGATTTTCTCCGGTTAATAAATAATCCACCGCATCCACATACCGTTTTAACATATCCAGGGCTTTCCTTTTTTTATCGTGGATACCGTATACAATTGCAGCCTGATAGCAGAAAACTGCCATGGCATTTGGGTGCAGCCGTTCCAGTTGATAAGCTGTAGCTACATTTTCAATACGCAAAATGGTTTCCTCACAAATATCCAGATTATCGCTATGCATTGCAAGATACTGCGTAGCACTGTCTGTTAAATCCAGCAAATGCAAAAACATGCTCATTTGCGTAAAACAGTCTGCCTCCTCTTTTTTTCCGGCAAGCATGTATGCCTGAATCAAAACTCCATCGCTCTGGGTAGAAAGACGGCAGGGATTCAATATTTCCTTCAATGCTTCAATTGCTTCCTCTGCCCTTCCCAGCTGTAAATCAACAGCTGCTTTTAATATAGCAGTATCCTCACAAATACCAATATCTTTACAACCGGATATTATGTGGCTGCACAATTCTGATATTGCTGTCAATACCTCTGCCTGGCGTTCTCTTCCAGCTGCCAGCATAAAGTGGTTTAACCACAAATTGCACATCTGAAACAGAAAGGGATAACAGGAATAATATCTTTTTATATAACCCTGGCTTTTTTCCATTGCCTCCTCAAATGGCAGCTTTGCAAATGCTGCCGCCAGTTCCCAATAAATCCTTTGAATCTGCTCTCTGCTTAATTGCGGTTCATATCCAAGCAATTCGTCAATGGTTACATCAAAAAATGCTGCCAGCCTGGGCAGCAGCAAAACATCCGGCAGACTCTGTCCCGTCTCCCATTTTGAGACAGAGGCTTTTGTTATGCCGACAAACTCTGCCAGCTGCTCCTGTGTGATATTTTTTTCATGCCGTAATCTGGAAATGTTACTTGAAAAATTCAATGGACTCATTTATCTGCCTCCTTTTCCATTCCGCAACCACATTGTATAGTAAAGCAATTCCGGTATCTTATACAGTTATGTTTTACTTTATGGGAATAATTATAAGCATCACACCGTACAAATTCAATGGATTGTAACGATACAATAAGATTAAAAATCAACCGGCAGGAAACTTTTAAGCATTATAAATACCAAAGGAACTTTTGCAGGCATAACAAAAGTTCCTTTTATTTATTACTATATAATTTTTATTTTGTATTTTTCCAGCCGCAAATACTGCATTAACGTTATATATTCAATTACCTGCAAGCTCAAACTCAATCATTTAAAAATAATTCGAAAGCAATATCTGCTCTTTCAAAGGGAAATTTTTCTTTGTCAACAGGAACTTCTATAAATCCGAATTTACGATATAAATGCACGGCTTGCTTGCATTTTCTATTGGACACGATTATTATCTTTTTCAAATGAATCTCTCTTGCGTAATCAATACAGGCTTTCAGGCAGGCACTACCTGCCCCGGTTCCCGTATACATTCCTCTTGCCGCAAATTTCATAATCTCCCAGTCTCCATCTTCACGCGGGGCAATCATACAACATGCCATGACCTGGCCATCATCATCCAGTGAAAAAAATATCTGCCCACCGTTTTCAATGCATGGTTCTATGTTTCCCATCTCCCGGATGTCTTCGTCCTCAAGAATAAACATATCCTCAATCCATGCTTTGTTCATCGCAATAAAATCTTCTTTGTATTTGGAATCATATGGTACAACTTTCACTGTAAATTTCCTCCTCTCTCTTTACTCAGCAATTTCATAATTGTGTCCATTGCATTCATCAGACATTTTTCATCTTCAGCAGACAATTCCTGAAGAATATTGTCTATTTCTTTGTTAGATTCTTCGATAAATTCTTTGGTTCTATTTTTGCCTTTCGTTGTCAAAAACAAAAAACAGGAACGTCTATCCGTCTCAGAAGGCTTTTTCAAAATATATCCCTTGTTTTCATACGCTTTAATAATACGACTTAAATAACTTTTGTCTATATTCATAATTTGAGCAATATAAGCCGCATTACAGCCTTCGTTTTCATATATTTCAAAAATAACGCGTGCTTCTGTTACGGAATATTCTGAACCGAGATAATGATTTCCCAGCAAATTCATGGAAGACATATAAAAACGATTAAAAGCTCTTATTTTCTCGACACTGCCTTTCCTTTTCATGATTTATTTCCTTTCTATATTTGGTAGACTTTGTCAACTAAATTGATTATACTCGATATAGTGGATTTCGTCAACTATTTTTCAAAAATTTGGCAAGGAAATAATTCTGTGAGGCATACCTTACTGATGGCACCATACTTCCCTGTAAATATAAAATGGATACCTGTAAGTATAATTATTCCACCTTCATCATGCGATACCCCACTCCGATATGTGTCTGGATATACTGTGGGGAATCCGGTTCCGGTTCCAGTTTTTTTCGTAAGGTCGCCATAAAAACACGCAGAGATGCAACATCATTATCCCAGCTCCGCCCCCAAATATTCTGTGTGATAAAGGTGTGTGTCAATACCTTTCCGACATTTTTGGAAAGCAGGCACAGCAGCTTATATTCGATTGGGGTCAGGTGCAGCTCCTTATCATCCAGATAGGCACAGCCACCGGCATAATCCACCCGCAGCTTTCCGTTCACAAATTCCGAATTTGCCGCCAGCATCTGGGCGGTCATAAAGGAAAGCCTGCGCTGCGTCACCCGGAGTCTTGCCAGCAGTTCCTCCACAGAGAATGGCTTTGTTAAATAGTCATCCGCACCGGCATCCAAAGCTTCAATTTTATCGTTATCTTCACTTCTGGCACTGATAACAATGATTGGAAGATTGGACCATGAACGGATATTTTTGATTACCTGAATGCCATCGATATCGGGCAGTCCCAAATCAAGCAGTACAATATCCGGGTTATGGGAAGAAGCTTCTAAAATAGCGGTTTCACCATTAACCGCAACTAAATAACGGTAATCATTGGTCTTTAATGTAGTTGTAATCAGATTGCGGATTGGAAGGTCATCCTCCACAATCAATACCAAAGGTTTATTCATGCAATTCAACCTCCTCTGCAGGCAATGTAAATGTGAAAACAGCGCCCTCCGGCTGATTATCCGATACGGAAATCATACCTCCGTGGGCTGTGACAATGGACTTGCATAAGGAAAGTCCAAGTCCCAAGCTTCTGCGGCTATCTGCAATTTTATTGGCGCCGCTGTAAAACATGTCAAAAATATACGGTTTCTGCTCATCCGGAATTCCCGGGCCATTATCAGAGACACTTACTATAATCCATTTATCCCTTTTCGCTGAGTGAATTTCTATGGCGGAACCGGCAGGTGTATATTTAATAGCGTTATCCACCAGATTAATGATAACCTGAACAATCAGCTTTGCATCAATACGTGCCAAAAGCAAATCCTGTGAAGAACTAACATGGATAGCGTGTTCCTGGCTTTTGCGGTTAATATGCCGCAGAGCCTCCGTAATGACCTCATCCATCAGTTCTACAGACAGCGTCAGGCTGACCTGTCCCCCTTCAATCCTGGTAATCGCCAGCAGATTTTCTACCAGATTAATCAACCACATAGAATCATCGTAAATATCCGTAAATGCCTGTATCCTGCTGGCGTTGTCCATTTTTTCATAGTTTGTCAATAAATTGCTGGCGCTTCCGGAAATAGAAGTCAGCGGGGTGCGCAGGTCATGGGAAATTGCCCGAAGCAGATTCGCCCGAAGCTGCTCATTTTTTGCCAGAATGGCAGCCTCTTCTTTTTCTTTTGCATTTTTTATATTTTCAAGGGCTAAGGCACATTCACCAAGAATAGATAAAAGAACACTGTTTTCAAAAGACTCCAGCGGAATTTCATCCATGGCAATTCCTACAACGCCATATACCTGATGGTTAACCCGAATAGCAAAATATAAGCATTTTGCATTCGACAAGGTATCGGTTGTTGCCCCGGCATGCTTATTATTCTGGAAAACCCATACAGCAACTGCTTTTTCATTTTCCGAAACCAAGTCGCACTGATTACTGTCTGACGTCCGGTAAATATTGGGGTCTGCCAGAGCTTTGCCATCAGATGGATAAATCACCACATCCCTCTTTAACAGCTTTATAATCTGCCCTGCTGCTGCATCCAGAATAGATTTCCCGTCCTTTTCCTTCTGAAAAAGCTGGTTCGTTTCAAAGAGTATCTTTGTCCGAAATGCTGTGTGTGCAGATTGCTTTGCTATATTCTTCAGCTTTGCAGCAAGGGAACCAGACAAAAATGAAACAATAAACATGATTGCAAAGGTTGCAATATACTCCGATTCATCAAAATGAAAGGTAAAACGTGGAACCGTAAAAAAGAAGTTAAATACAAGCACGCTCACAAAGGAGGTTACCAGTCCGCAAAACCAATTTGTAGTAACGGTTGACACAACCAGAGCTCCCAAAATATAAATTGCAATGATATTTGCTTCGGATAACCCCCAAAAATAAAAAACATAGCCTATCAGCGTCGCAGCTAACAAACCCAATATACTTTTCCCAATATCCCGTACAGGCATAATACCGGGCAGCTTCATCTTTGAAAGCGGGTATTTACTGCTAATTTCAGTATCAGGAATTACATGGATATCCAAATTCGGTGCAGTAGCAATGAGGCGCTCCGTCAGGGTCGGTTTACTGAATATACGTTTTCTGGCTGCCGTGCTGCGTCCTATCACAATTTGGGAAACATTGGAAAGTCTTGCAAACTCCGCAATCTGATAAGGAACATCTTCTCCGTAGCTGGTTTCAATAGCAGCCCCCAGCTGCCGGGCCAGACGCATATTCTCCCACAGTCTCTTTTTATCCTCCTCATTCATAGCTGCCGTGTCCGGTGTTTCTACAAAGAGAGCTGTAAAGGTTCCCCGAAACGCTCTTGCCATCCTTGCGGCAGTACGAATGATTTTTGCATTGGAGGGGGAAGAGGAAAGGCACACCAGAATATGTTCATCAGTATGATAATCACTGCGGCTCTGGATTCTGGCACTTTCTGTCAGAAGATTTACCCTGTCGGCACAGCGCCGTAAAGCAATTTCCCGCAGAGCAGTCAGATTTTCCACAGTAAAAAAATTAACTGCTGCACGCTCTGCCTGCTCTTCCCGATAAATGTTTCCGCTTGCCAATCGTTCCAACAGCTCCGCTGGCTCTATATCCACCAGCTCCACCTGATTTGCCTTGTCAAAAACAGAATCCGGAATACGTTCCCTCACCAAAATTCCGGTAATGGCGGCTACTGTATCGTTCAGACTTTCGATATGCTGGACATTGACTGTTGTATAAACATCTATACCGGCGTTTAATAATTCTTTTACATCCTGATAACGCTTAATATGACGGCTGCCATCTGCATTCGTATGGGCAAACTCATCCACCAGTATGAGCTGCGGCTTTCTTTTCAAGGCTGCGTCTATATCAAATTCACGGAGAATAATTCCACCATGCTGTATCTGCTTTACCGGAAGCTGTTCCAGTCCACGAAGCAGAGCGGCTGTCTGTGGACGCGCATGGGGTTCTATATATCCTGCCACCACATCAATCCCGCTTTCCTTCGCCTGATGAGCTGCCTGCAGCATGGCATAGGTTTTTCCAACTCCGGCTGCATAACCAAAAAAAATCTTCAGCTTTCCACTACTTTCGTCAGATACATCATTACAAACCGCCCGCAATAACTGCTCCGGGTCCTGCCTTGGTATATCCATTTGTCTGCCTCCTTCTGATGGAAATACGGAAAACCGCATTCCTCATATTCACTATTATTATAACATGGGACAAATTCAGCTTCTACTTTTTAGCTGTAGTAAATCCGTCCTCTATACATTCCACAAAATAATTGACAAATGATGCCCTTGTTTTTTTCAGCCATAACACATTTTGTACAATATTCCCATCCGCTATTGGCTCAATCGGTAAGCCGCCATATTTCATAATAACAGGAGTGTAGCTCAGTAAAGCTTTTTTTACGTTATATTGCACATCAGCGGGAATATCAACATGTCCGGACAAAAAGACCACATCCAATTTACTGATAACAAGTTCTTTTATTAATGTATCCTCTGCACCATAAAAAATACGGACAGAAATATTTGTATAAATTTGAGAATACTGCTCCAGAATATTCGCAATACTGTCTGAAACCAACGGATTGGAAAGTCCAATCCGTAAGGTATCCTTTCCGGACATTTCTTCCAAAGCCTGTGCCTGAAAATTATTCTTCAGAAAATAATCCAATCTTTTCATCAGAAACCAGCCAAAAACAAATACAACTGCTATAACTGCCACTATCAACAGCTCCTTCATATTTCCACCACCTCTTCGAAAGCCTTCTTACCTTTATATATGAAAGCATTTTTGCAGGCTCTTGTTCCTGCCAAGCACCAGCATGGTATCCTCTGATTCAAGCACAGCATCCGGTGAAACGGAAAGCTCCAGTTTTCCTCTTTTTTTAATACCCATAATGTTTATATTAAATTTCTTGCGAATATCAATCTGTCCGATTGTCCGGCCAACCCATTCCTTCGGAACCGAAACTTCAAACATGGCGTGGTCTTCATCCAGCTCTATGTAATCCAAAATATGGTCGGCAGTATACCGGATTGCAGTCCATTTGGCAAGCTGTTTTTCAGGATAAACAACCTCATCTGCACCATTACGCAGCAGGAATTTTGCCTGTACATCCCTTGCAGCCCTGGACACAACCAGCCTTGCACCCAGCTCCTTAATCAGAGAGGTGGTTTCCAATGAACTTTGAAAATCATTTCCAATAGCAACAATACAAACGTCATAATTACGGATTCCTAGCGACTCTAAAAAGCCTGCATTTGTGCTGTCTCCAATCTGTGCGTTTGTTACAAATGGCAGGACAGCATCTACCCGTTCCTCCACACAATCCACAGCCATAACCTGATGCCCCAGTTCATTTAAATGAATGGCAATGTGCTTTCCAAACCGCCCCAGCCCAACTAAAAGTATCGATTTCATATGAAAGTTTCCTCCTTTATCCAACCGTTATTTTTTCCTTTGGAAGCTTTGCAGACTGTTTTTGTGTGCCGGACAACGCAGCAAAAATTAATGTCAGCCCTCCAACCCTGCCAAAGTACATAAGCAAAATTAAAATCATCTTGGACAGCGCACCAAGCTCTGGCGTAATCCCCAACGATAAACCGACAGTTCCTACTGCAGAAGCCGTTTCAAACAAACAGTAACGCATAGGAAGTCCTTCTACTATACTGATGACCAGTCCCCCAAAGAAAAACAAGGTAAGATACATAAGCAATACCGTTGCTGCGTTTTTCACCACGTCATCATCAATCCGCCGTCCGAAAAAATGTGTATGCTCTTTTCTCAAAAATGTAGCTATTGCCGTAGCAAACAGCACGGCAACCGTTGTGGTCTTCATTCCGCCTGCAGTGGAACCCGGACTGCCTCCAATCAACATCAAAACGATAATAATTGCTTGTCCCGCTTCACTCATATTGGTCAAATCTACTGTATTAAAGCCGGCTGTTCTCGGTGTTACCGACTGGAAAAGTGAGCTTAAAACCCTTTTGCCGGGTGTAAGTGCCGCAAATTCACAAAAGTAAAAATAAAGTGCCGGAATTATCAGCAAAACAGCCGTTGTGCAAAGAATCACCTTACTCTGCATTCTATATTTATGCAGGTGCAGTCCGTTTGTCTGAATATCATCCCAGGTTAAGAAACCAATACCGCCCACTATAATCAACACCATAATCGTAACATTAATAACCGGGTCTGCCGCATAGCTGGTCAGGGAGGAGAACTTCTCTTTTGTACCCATCAGGTCAAATCCCGCATTACAAAAAGCAGATACCGAATGAAACAATGCCATCCAAAGTCCTCTTACTCCAAAATCACGGCAAAATACGGGTGCCATGAAAACTGCTCCCAGCAATTCTATCGTCAGCGTAGTTTTTATAATAAAACCCGTCAGTCTCACAATGCCGCCAACCTTCGGAGCCGCAATTGCCTCCTGCATGGTACTGCGCTGCATCAAAGAAATTCTCCTGCCGGAAATCATGGCAATGGAAGCCGCCACTGTAATCACTCCCATACCTCCAATTTGAATCAGCAGCATAATAACCAACTGCCCAAAGGTGGACCAATAGGTTGCGGTATCATGAAGTATAAGTCCCGTAACACAAACTGCAGAAGTAGATGTAAACAACGCATCTAAAAATGATGCTCCGCTTCCACTCTGATTGGAAAACGGAAGCATCAGAAAAATAGTTCCTAACAAAATCACACCGAGAAAGCCGAAAATAATAATTTGAAATGATGTCAGCTTTCTCTGAACAAACCGGCTCATGTATATGCTGCTCCTTTATAGTTCTTTATTTGGTTTTAATGATACTTCCACTTTAATAAAGAGTGTAAAAGGATATCTTCGCTCATATTAAGATTGTATAAAGATGTATACTTATTACTGTTCCTCCTGCTATATTCATTTTATTCCTCCAGAATGCCATCCAGCATCAGGTTGACTTCCAGAACATTGACGGTTTCTTCGCCAAAAATTCCAAGGAAACGTCCATCTGTACATTTCTCAATAATGTCCCGGACTTCATCCTCTGACATATCATTTGCTTTGGCAATCCGCGCCACCTGATACTCTGCCGCTGCCGGTGAAATGTGAGGGTCAAGTCCACTGCCGGAGCAGGTGACAAGGTCAACGGGAATGGCAGTCTCATCCATATCCGGATTAGCGGCTTTCAGCTTTGCCACCCGCTGGGCGACCAGTTTTTCATACTCCCCGCTGGCAGGAGAAAGATTGGATGGAGATGCATACATCAGCGTTTTTCCATCTTTATCTTTATAAGTGGAAACATCAATATTCATAATACGTCCCCACATATGAGCATCCTCTGTATATTGTTGTCCCAACAGCTCACTTCCGTACTTTTTTCCGTCTATTTCAATGATACTGCCATTCGCTTTATCAGAAAACAGCAGCTGTGCCAGCCCCGTAACAACACATGTATAAAGAATTCCACAAACAAATGAGAAAATAAGAAAAATAATGAATGCTTTTGGTAATACTGATTTTAACATTTTCATATCCTTAACCTCCTTTTACACCAGACCGGTCATAACCAATATAACATCAATAAGCTTTACAAAGATGAATGGCGCAATCAATCCACCCAGGCCATAAATCAGCAGGTTTCTTGACAGCAGTTTTCCGGCGGAAACCTCTCTGTATTTAACCCCCTTCAAAGCTAACGGAATCAGGGCAATAATTATCAGCGCATTGTATATGATTGCGGAAAGCACCGCACTCTGGGGAGAATGAAGACCCATAATATTCAGTGCGGAAAGTCCCGGATATAACCCCATAAACAAAGCCGGAATAATAGCAAAATACTTGGCTACATCATTGGCAATAGAAAATGTTGTCAGACTGCCCCGGGTCATCAACAGCTGCTTACCAATACGGACGATATCAATCAGTTTTGTCGGTGAGGAATCCAGGTCTACCATATTGCCAGCCTCTTTTGCAGCCTGCGTGCCGCTGTTCATGGCAACAGCCACATCCGCCTGAGCCAACGCCGGAGCATCATTGGTACCGTCACCGGTCATCGCTACCAGATGACCTTTTGCCTGAAAGTCCCGAATCATGGCAAGCTTTCCTTCCGGAGTAGCCTCTGCCAGGAAATCATCCACACCCGCTTCAGCGGCAATGGCTGCTGCGGTTATCGGATTATCACCGGTAATCATAATGGTTTTTATACCCATTTTCCGCAGGTCGGCAAATTTTTCCTTTACCCCCTGCTTAATAATATCCTTCAGGTAGATTACACCAAGAATCCTGCTGTTTTTTGCCACAACCAAAGGCGTACCGCCTTTAGATGCTATATCTCTTACAACCCTGTCACATTCCTCGGAATATTTCCCTCCTGTGCGTGTAACATACTCCTGCATTGCATCAGCCGGACCTTTGCGAATCTCGTTTCCGTCAAAATCCACACCGCTCATTCTGGTTACAGCGGTAAAAGGAATAAACTGCATATCCTTATTCTCAAGGCTTCTGCCCCGGATTCCGAACTGCTCCTTTGCCAGAACCACCACGCTTCTGCCCTCCGGTGTCTCATCGGCAAGAGAAGAAAGCTGCGCCGCATCAGCCAGCTCTTTGACATCCGCTCCATCTACCGGAATAAACTCTGCCGCCTGCCGGTTGCCCAGGGTAATGGTACCGGTTTTATCCAGCATCAGGATATCCACATCACCGGCAGCTTCAATCGCCCGCCCACTCATGGCAAGAACATTCGCCTGGTTAAGCCGTGACATACCTGCAATACCTATTGCAGAAAGCAGTGCACCAATGGTAGTAGGTGCCAGGCAGACCAGAAGGGCAACCAGCGTTGTAACGGAGGTTGGATTCTCAATCCCAGCCAGCTTTGCAGAAAAAATGGAATACGTATACAAAGCTGCCGTCACCAGAATAAAGATAATGGACAATGCCACCAGAAAGATTTGCAGGGCAATCTCATTCGGAGTCTTTTTCCGGGCTGCGCCCTCCACCATGGCAATCATCTTATCCAGAAAGCTTTCACCAGCCTCACTGGTAACCTTTACAACAATCCAATCAGACAGGACAGTGGTACCTCCGGTAACGGCGCTTCGGTCTCCGCCTGCTTCACGGATTACCGGAGCAGATTCACCGGTAATGGCACTTTCATCTACGGAAGCTGCACCTTCAATGACCTCACCATCGGCTGGAATCTGCTCGCCAGCCTTTACAATGACCATCTCACCCTTTTTCAAAGCTGCGGATGGAACAACTGTAATACTGTCCTTCTGCGCAGCTGAAGGAATTTTGTGGGCATCCACATCCTTCCTTGAGGCGCGGAGAGAATCCGCCTGGGCTTTTCCCCTGCCCTCTGCAATGGCTTCTGCAAAATTGGCAAACAATACCGTAAACCAAAGAATAACCGCAATCGCCAATGTGTAGCCGCTTGGAGCATCCTTCAGTCCAAAGAGCGAGACCACCCAAAGTGCACTGGTTAAAATTGCAGAAACAAACACCAGAAACATAACCGGGTTTTCAGCCTGGGTTTTAGGGTTTAACTTAATAAAAGAATCCTTTATTGCTCTGCTGAGCATTTTTTTATCAACAAATGAATTTTCCTGTTTTGCATTCATTAACGTATACCTCCTTTATGCAATACTGCCAAAGAACTCCGCCAGAGGCCCTAAAGCCAGCGCCGGGAAGAAGCTTAAAGCCCCAATCAGCAGCACAACAAAAATCAGCAGAAACACAAACATCGCATTGGTGGTAGAAAGCGTACCTGCAGTTGTTGCAATCCTTTTCTTTCCTGCCAGACTGCCCGCAATCGCCAGGGTCCCGATTACCGGAAGAAAACGGACAAACAGCATAACAAGACCAATACTGATATTCAAAAATACGGTGTTTGCATTAAAACCTGCGAAAGCAGAACCATTATTTCCTCCGGCTGAGCTGTACGCATACAGCATTTCCGAAAAACCGTGTGCACCACCATTGTTCAGACTATCCATCACAGATGGGACTACCGCCGCAATCCCGCTGCCAGCCAGAATTCCAATAGGAGTTGCCAGACAGACCAATACAGCCCATTTCATTTCGTATGGTTCAATCTTCTTTCCAAGGAACTCCGGTGTTCTGCCCACCATCAGACCGGCAATAAATACCGTCAGAATTGCAAATGCAAGCATACCATACAGTCCACAGCCAGTGCCGCCGAAGATAACCTCGCCAAGCTGCATCAGCAGCATCGGTATCATACCTCCGATAGGTGTATAACTGTCATGCATGGAGTTAACGGAGCCGTTGGAAGCTGCCGTCGTAAAGGCTGCCCATGTAGAGGAGGCTGCAATGCCAAAACGTGTCTCTTTCCCCTCCATATTACCTCCAGCCTGATTATCCGCAGACATATCAACAGCGCCATTTAGTGCAAGCTGCGGGGTTCCCGCCTGTTCGCTTACTGCAATACAGCCAAGTGCTGCACACAGGCAGATAAACATTGCTGCAAATATAGCAACACCCTGCTTTTTATTTTTTACTGCCGAGCCAAAGGTAAAGCATAAAGCCACCGGAATCAAAAGTATGGATAACAGCTCAATCAGGTTTGTAAATCCATTTGGATTCTCCAAAGGATGAGCCGAGTTAACACCCATATATCCGCCCCCATTTGTACCGCTTTGTTTAATTGCAACCTGGCTGGCTGCCGGCCCCATAGGAACAAACTGCTCCGTCACAATTTCTGCATCAGGAACCAGAGCACCGTCTACCATAACGGTTCCAGCCTCCGTATCTATCACCGCATCCTCCAAAATCTCTCCTTCCGGGCTGACTGCAACCGGTTCAACCAGTGACACCGTTTCAGCACCCTTAAAATTCTGAATGACGCCGCCACCCACAAGCAGCAGAGAAATTACCAGATTCAGTGGAATCAGAATGTGAATGACAATCCGGGTCATATCCACCCAAAAGCTTCCAAGACCACTTGTTTTTACTTTCATAAAACCGCGAATCAAAGCAAACAGGACTGCAATCCCGGTTGCAGCAGAAACAAAATTCTGAACGGTAAGCCCCAAGGCCTGGGTGAGATAACTCAACGTGGATTCACCGGAATATGCCTGCCAGTTGGTATTCGTAACGAAGCTGGAAGCAGTATTAAATGCCAAATCCCATTTTACTCCGGAAAGCCCCTGGGGATTTCCGGGAAGCACTCCCTGTAAAATCTGAAGCAGGAACAAAAATACCAGCCCGATACCTGAAAAAATTAATACGCTGACTGTGTACTTCTTCCAGTTCATTTGTTCCTCTTTATCTACCCGCATAATCTTATATACAAGGTTTTCACAAGGAACACAGATTTTGGATAAAAATGTTTTTTCACCGTTCATGACTTTCTTTATATATGCACCCAGCCCAATTGCCAGCGCAACCAGAACAGCGAGATACAAAATATACTGTATAACTGTCATCATGCCTGTTCGTCTCCCTTCATTAAAATATAGACATACCACAACAGCATTGCTGCTGCACATATGCCGATGATTGCGATTATGATTTGCATAAGTTTCATCCTCCTTCGCTGAAATATGATATATCCTTTTCTTTAAAAATGGCATTAGGTATTCATGGCAGGCATTAAAATTGTATAAAAATTATAACCAGCCAAATATCCATGCCATCGGAAAAGCAATCACAACTGTGCTGATACAGACACAGATTAAAATAAATACCGGCATTCCAACAAAGATAGAAAGGAATCCAAGAAATGGATGTTTCCACATAAACCGTTCTGCTTTTATGTCAAATTCATATTCAAATTTTCGGATGGATTTTGTGATTCTCACGATGGTCACCCCCTTTTATCTTTGCACAATCATCATATAACAAAGAAAATTAAAAAGGGAAAAAGGTCTGACCATTTATATTAAGGGATTATTAAGTTTCAGATGCCTGGCAGCTCAAAAAAGGTCCACTGGACCTTTTTATCAGATTCCTGACAACAAAAACAGGAGCCCGCATACTTTTGCGGACTCCCGTTATAAAATCGTCTTTATTCTGCTATTTCAGACCGAAGCATTACTATTTTCCTCCGGCAGATACTTAAGAAACATATCCTCTGCAACCGATTCCGTTATATTGCCACAGTTTTCTCCAATCTTTTCCATACTGTGAAAGATGTTGGCAAAAATATTGGTAAATTCCGGCTTGCATTTTCCCTCTTTTATCCGTTTCTTGTGATTCTTACGCACATTTTTCTCAAGCTTGGCAATCCGCTTCATATACTGCTCCACATCCGCCACTGCCGTTTTATCCCCGTACATAATAAGCTGTACGGACTCCAGATACATTACCGTGACCACGTCAAAGCTTTCCTCAATCTCTTCCATGGCTTTTCTGGAAAAACTGAAATCCTTAAGAACCTTTTCTCTCGCACTTTCCAGCAGCTCCTTCATACACTTACTGATTCGTTCCAAATCCTCCACAATATACATAATTTCCGTGGTATGCGCTGATTGTTCTTCATTCATATTCCCGGAAGAAAACAGACCAATCAGATAATTATAGATATCCTCATGTATGTTAAACACCTGCTCTGCGGTTTTGTCTGCCCTGTCCAGATTTTCAAGTCCGCCTTCCAGCATAGCCGCCTTGATATCCGACAAAAAGCTTTCCAGCTGTTTTGTATAATTAATAATCTCCTTAGATACCAGATGAAGGGCAACCACCGGCTGGCTCATGACATTGACATCCAGAAACTGGGCACGCATTTCTCCCTGTTCCTTTTCCTCCTTTTCCGGCAGAATCCACATTACAATCTTCACCATCAGCCAGATTAAAGGAATCCATATGATTGTATTGACAACATTAAATGCCGTGTGTGCATTTGCAATCTGTCTGGATATTACCTCTACCTCCGTACCAGACGGAGAAATCAGGGTAATCACCTTTGCAAACCATGGAATAATAAACATAAATACAATGGAACCGGTTATATTAAATACACTGTGGGCAACCGCTGTCCGCTTGGCATCTCTGGTCTGTCCGATACAGGCAAGAAGCGCTGTTATTGTAGTTCCGATATTACTGCCAAGCAGAATCGGAATTGCCCCCTGCAAGCCTAAAATGGAAGACACACCGTCCGGTCCCGCCTGGGATGCAAAATTCTGAAGTACCGCAATTACAGCAGAGGAGCTCTGCACAATTACCGTGATACCCACACCCAGCAAAAGCCCCAATACCGGTATATCTGCCACCTTTCCTATCAAATCGAGAAATACCGGACTGGATGCCAGCGGCTTCATGGTGGTCCCCATGATTTCAATTCCAATAAACAATATACCAAAACCTAAAATTGTATTACCGATGTATTTGACTACCTCTTTTTTTGCAACAAAAGCAATCAAAAATCCGATAAATACAATCGGATATATATAATCACTTATATTAAATGCGATAATCTGAGCTGTAATTGTAGTACCAATGTTGGCGCCTAAAATAATAGAGATTGCCTGCGGCAGATTCATAAGCCCCGCACTTACAAAGCCAATCACCATAACCGTTGTGGCACTGCTGCTCTGCAAAACCGCCGTTGTAAGTGCCCCCGCAAGGACTCCCATAACCGGATTTCTCGTGAGAAGCCCTAAAATGTATTTCATCCGCTCGCCTGCCGCCTTTTGCAGACCATCGCTCATCATTTCCATTCCAAACAAAAATAAAGCCAGACCGCCAAATAAACCAAATAACGTATTCACTATTTCCATCTTCACACCTCATATGTTTTTAAAACATGCTTTCTTAATATTATCTTTCTCTTTTTTCACACATTTAATGTAAAGGAAATGTATCTTTTTCTGCTATCGCCAGTCGGTAAAATTTATGTTAAATCTGTGTAAAATGGAATAAAAAAGAAAATATGTAAACCGGGAGACCGCTCATCTGAATGTCATGGACCCTATCGGGGTTTGGGTCAGAACAGGAGGAGAATGGGCTGTGATTCATAGATGCAGAATTTGCGGGAAAATTTCACAATAAACTCACCATATCTATGGAAGGGTTGTTATAAGCGATATTTTTTTCAAAAATAATACAGATTGCTGTTGCAATCAGTTCCGTAAGAGGAAAAGTCCACCAGACTGCTTTCAATCCCGCAAAATGCAGAAGCCATGCCAACGGAACCAGCAGGATAACCTGCCGTAAGACGATTACAAAAACACTGAGCTTCATTTTTGCAATACTCTGTAGGTGAGAGGTTACAACAATCGTAATACCTGCCGGGACAAAGCTAAGAGAAATTACCCGTAGCGCATATTCTCCTATCCGCAATAACTCCTCTTTGCTGGAAAAAATAGTGAGCAGGGAGCGTGGGAACATCAAAAACACAAAGGTTGCCGCCAACATAAGTCCGGAGGAGAGCATGGCAGCAAACCTGACTGTCTGCCGGATACGATGCGCCTGTCCAGCGCCAAAATTATGGCTGATTACAGGAAGCAGGACTTGTTGAAAGCCCAACAGCGGGATAAAGAAAAACGACTGGATTTTATAATAAATTCCAAGTACCGTTACAGCATCTTCTGAAAAAAGCGCCAGTATCATATTCAATCCGACAATATACAGTGTATAAAGGGATTGTGTTACGATGGAGCCGATTCCATTCTGATAAATTTGAAAGCAGGCACTTCTGCTCCACTTCCCATGCTGTGGATATATCCGTCTGACAGCGGTAAATGTTATGACCATGGCCAGCCATTGTCCCAGGACGGTTGCGATAGCTGCTCCGGCAATACCCATGCAAGGTGCGCCAAACAAGCCGAAAATCAAAACAGGGTCAAGAACAATGTTTATAACTGCCCCAATAATCTGCGCCACCATAGGAAGTGCCATATTCCCTCTGGCCTGCAGGATTTTCGTACAAATCGACTCTACAAAAATACCAAGCGAACCTGCGAATATAATATTTGAGTAGGTTACTCCCTGCGTGTTGACAAGTTCATTCGCAGAAGATAGCTGAAAATAGGCATCGGCCAGAAAAAACTCTAAAACAGCAAATAACAAATAATGAACCAAAGCCAGAACCAGACCGCATGTTACAACGCTGGATTGTTTTTCTGTTTCCCCTTTCCCGTCCATTCTGGAAATCAGCAAATTTACTCCTGCCCCGGTCCCTGTCGCAAGGGCCGTCATAAGAAGCTGTATTGGGTAAATAATGGAAAGTGCGGTCAGACCTTCACTTGAATACCGTGCAACAAAAAAACTATCTACAATATTGTAGACGGATTGAATCAGCAGAGCCAGCATAACGGGTGGGGACAGCTTTAGAAGAAGCCGCCGGATTGGGGTATGTGTCATGTCCATGTTTGTCACTCCTTAGTTTTGTATTTTCATAGCAAATTATAAAGCATGGAGTAACTACATGGTCAAGACATTTTTAGAACGGTTTTTCTATCAAATGCGCTCTGATTTCACAGTAATACTGATGAATATATTTGAAAAGTTGAAATCCAAGCTCCTCTGCGACAATAAAATCCGTCGTAAATGCATTTTCTTCCAGCCAGACCAGCAACGGTGAAAAATCTGTCTCTTCATCCCGGATACAGACAGTTAAGACCGCATAATCTCCACTGGGAAGCTGGTAAAGATGTTTCGGCTGAATGTTGGAATAGTCCTCATCCGGCAATTTTACATATTCCCGCTGTTTCAACAACTTATTTTGGGAAACGCAATCAACGTCTAAGAAATATCCGTAGGTGCGGCGGATAAAATGCTTATTCCGCATTTCCTCTTTCAGCACCTCCTGCAGATTTGCGTGATAAGAGGAGGATTCCCTGGTCTGGCTTCCAACAATGACAATTTCTGCTTCCCGATGTTCCATACGAATGGAAGTGTCCGGAGATTTTTGCTTGATGTACTCATTTTCCTTCCCGTACCAGTCGATATCTTCTGCAACCTTTTGATAGTATCGGCTCAGGCGCAGGGCTTCCTGCTGGTATTCCATAAGAAGGTCTACAACCTTATCATTGTCCCGAAAGGAAAGAATCTGTTTTACCTTTTCCAGTGGGATGCCAAGACGGCGGCACGTTGTAATGATGTCCAACTGATACATATTCCAACGGGAAAAGTAGCTGTAATGGTTTTGTGGGTCGATATAATCCGGCGTTATAAGGCCGGACTTAATATAAAAATGCAAGGTGTCTTTCGATATACCGGTTATTTTACTCGCTTCTCCAATCTGATATCCATGTTTCAGCAACTGCGCACCTCCCGAAATATAAAAAAGCAGCAATTATCTCTCTGTTTGCCACAACACTGACGCTCTATCTTTCAAAGTTTCTTTCAACATTAAAATTATACCCCCATCCCTTGCAAATTTCCATACATAAAAACTATTTTGTAATCACATTCTTAAGCCATGTTTCCATAGCTTCTTTCGTAGTCCCAGCTTCAAAGCGCTTTCCTTCCAGCCAATTTACAGAGTCCGAACATAGGTCATGAAGATTGTCAGCGCTGGAGCCAATCCCGCTGCTATGGGAAGTGCAGAAAGATATCAGGTTTTTTCAAGAGCATCTAATGAATTTTTGAACCAACTCAAAAGCGAGTGGGAAATGGATAATGCGTAAGTACCCATTATACCAAAAGTAAGATTATACCGAATTTTGGACAATACTCGCAAGCAATGCAAACTTCCGTAAGATTGCGTATTTTGAAAAACAAAAAATGCTATGCAATCGGCGAACCTTTTGCATAACATTTTTCTGTTTTCCCGTTTACCTGACATAAGTCATAAGTTTTGCAATGTTTCCTTATGGGCTACTGCCATTCCTGCAATACTTCTTTTTTATTACTCATCATATTTCGATATAATGTCATCCGGCCGTTTCGCATTTTCGTTAAGCTTCCACTGATTATTCTCATAGGAATAGCAAATCACACCAATATCTCCGGACTGAATCCATATGTTATACGAGCTGCTCTCCCAGCAAAACCCCCAGAAGTCAGAAGCCCTGACAGTCTCAAAAGAAAACACAGGTGTATCGTTTTTTGATTCATATATCGAAACCGTTATGCTGTCATCCCCTTCTTTTTTAGCCGATACAGCATAATATTTATCGTCATAGCTGCTGGTTCTGTCAAAGGTAAAGCTTCCCATATTCTTAGCTTCGTTATCAAAATTCTTTCTGGTTATCGTCACCCCAATAACACATACAAAAAGAATAACGAATACAATTATCGTGAACAGCTTCCGGTTATTCATCCTGTATCCTCCGGCTACTGTCTTACCTTGATATGAACCTCTCTAAGCTGCTGTTCTGTTACTTCCCCCGGTGCCCCGCACATCAAATCCTGTGCATTACCGTTCATCGGGAACGGAATCACCTCACGGATATTTTCCTCGTTGCGGAGCAACATAATCATACGGTCAACACCCGGTGCCATACCTGCATGTGGCGGTGCACCATACTGGAATGCGTTGTAAAGCGCTCCGAATTTCTCCTTCAAATCTTCCTCGGTATATCCGGCAATCTCAAATGCCTTTACCATGATATCCAGATTGTGGTTACGGACTGCACCGGAAGACAACTCCACGCCGTTACATACAATATCGTACTGGTAGGCAAGAATCTCCAACGGGTCCTTCTCATTTAATGCCTCTAAGCCGCCCTGTGGCATAGAAAACGGATTATGGGTAAAGATAATCTTCTTTGCTTCCTTATCATATTCAAACATCGGGAAGTCATTAATATAACAGAAACGGTATGCATTTTTCTCTAACAAATCCAGGCGGTTTGCAATCTCGGTACGGAGCTGTCCTGCATAGGAGGCTGCCAGCTCCTCCACATCTGCAATAAAGAAAATGGTGTCTCCTGCCTGAAGTCCTGCCAAATCACGGATTTCCGTTTTCATATCATCCGGAATAAACTTATCAATCGGTCCCTTATAGCTCATGTCTTCCAACACTTCAAGATAGCCTAAACCACCCATTCCGATGGACTGTGCATACTTTAATAATTTCTCATGCTGTCCCTTGGAAAGCTTTGCGTGTACATTGATGGCACGCACGGTCTTATCATGGAATGGCTTAAAGGTACATCTTGAGAAAAATTCCGTCACATCAATAATGCGGAGCGGGTTTCTCAAATCCGGCTTATCCGTACCAAACTCAAGCATTGCCTGCTTATAGCTGTAAATCGGAAATGGTGCCTGCGTAATCTGTGCGCCCTGTGGTGCAAACTTTGCAAAGGTCTCAGACAGAACCTCTTCCCCCACCTTAAATACATCCTCCTGGGTGGCAAAGCTCATCTCAAAATCTAACTGGTAAAATTCTCCAGGAGAGCGGTCTGCTCTTGCATCCTCATCACGGAAGCAAGGTGCAATCTGGAAATATTTATCAAATCCCGACACCATAAGTAGCTGCTTATACTGCTGTGGTGCCTGTGGAAGTGCATAGAATTTACCCTTAAACTTACGGGACGGAACAATATAATCTCTTGCTCCCTCCGGTGAAGAAGCACAAAGGATTGGTGTCTGAATCTCCAAAAAGCCCATGTCTGTCATTTTCTGTCTAAGGAAGCTGATTACCTTGGAACGGAAAATCATATTGTCACGAACCTTTGTATTGCGGAGGTCAAGATAACGGTATTTTAATCGCACATCCTCCCTCGTCTCCTTAGAGGTCATTATCTCAAATGGAAGCTGGCGGTATACCTTTCCTAAAATCTCCACACTGTGTGCCTCTAATTCGATGGTTCCCGTCGGAATCTTAGGATTATAGGTCTCCTCGTCACGGTGTTCAATGACACCCTCAATGGAAATACAGTCCTCCTTATTCAGACCATCCAGTAAAGAGGTATCACGCATTACCACCTGCATGATTCCGTACATATCTCTTAAATCAATAAAGGACACGCCGCCGTGGTCGCGAATGTTCTCAATCCAGCCTGCAATTTTCAGGGTTTCCCCTACATCCCCTTCCCCAATCTGGTCAAGGGTACGGTTACGGTAAATGTTTTCTGTGTTCATGTTGCTCTCCTTTTTCTATCTTTTTATATTATAATTTGAATTACAATCCGTCATACAGCCTCGATTCCGCTCCGCTCCATCTGCTCTGCATGACTCAATGTTTGTATCAAAAAAGCTGCTCATCCCAAACGATAATCGTTCAGGACGAACAGCCATATGTCCGCGGTACCACCTGAATTACTGCCTCTGCAGTCTCTCAACGGTTCACCAGATAAAAATTCTATCGGAAACCCTGTTGCTTTACGCGCAACCCACGGCGCACCTACTGATTCATCATATTATCTGTTTGTTGCAAACAGCATCCTCCAAATAATATAATAAACGTTCAGATTGCGGCTGATAAAGTGTTATTCACGAAGATTCACTCCTGTCTCTTATACACATCTCCGAGCCCACGAGACTCGACGTCATCTCG
>UQXF01000039.1 GCA_900544905.1 uncultured Clostridium sp. | reverse complement strand
CGAGATGACGTCGAGTCTCGTGGGCTCGGAGATGTGTATAAGAGACAGGTTCCGGCTTCATAAAACAGAAGCGGATATATTTTTCTCCAAGCCCCTCATAATCGGTACAGTCACGTATCATGAAGCCCTTCTTAATACAGTACTCGAATACATCTGTGGCAGTCTGGTCTTCCTTCAAAAGCTTAATCAATACAAAGTTTGCCTCCGGTTTAAATACCTTGATGGTCTTCCGGCTGGACAATGCGGAGTAAATAAGGTTCCGCTCTGTCTGAATCAGGCTCCTGGTCAGGTTGATATAGTGTTCATCCTCAAACATCACTCCTGCAACAGAGGCATAGGAATTGATATTCCATGGAATCCTGCTGCTGCTGGTGGCTTCGAGGAAATCCTCGTTGCTGGTAACCGCATAGCCAAGACGGAGTCCCGGGGCAGCAAAGAACTTGGAGACACTGCGGAGTACAATCAGGTTGTCGTATTTTTTGGTCAGTATAACAGAGGAAACAAGGTTTACATCCTTTACAAATTCCACATAGGTTTCATCCACCATTACAAAGATTTCAAGCTCCAGGCAGCGGGATAAAATCGTATCCATCTGGTCTCTGGTGAGTACCTTGCTGGTTGGATTATTTGGATTACAGATAACTAACAGGTCAATGGAATCATTTAATGCTTTTAGAAACATATCCAAATCCATTTCAAAGTCGTCCAGATTTTTAAGCATGTAGGTTTCTGTTTCACTGCCTGCTAAGCGGGCTGTATTGGCGTATTCGGAATAGGTAGGACCGATTACCATGGTTTTTTTCGGAGCCAGTGTCCGGATGGTAAGAGAAATTAATTCGGAGGTTCCGTTTCCCAAAACCAGATGTTCCGGAACGGTATTACAATATTTGGAAATAGAGGCTTTGAGGGATTCATAGTTTCTGTCCGGATATGCTTTGATTGCATCTACATTATCAATCAATGCCTGCCGGGCCAGTGGAGAAATTCCTAAAGGATTTACATTGGATGCATAAGGTATGATTGCATTCTGGTCAATGTGATACTGTTTTGCAATAACTTCTAAATCGCTTCCATGAAAGGATTCCTGTATATTACCCATAAAAATAACCTTCTTTCTATTTTAGCTTTTAATCTTCTTTAAAATTTGCTATAATTATTTTAAGTATATTTTAATATTATACATTTTGAAGGATAAAACATCAAGAGTGTTATAACAGTTGTGCAAGGGATAAAAAGTACCTATGAAGAGCAAAGTTGAACAATATGCAAAGGGAGATTTTTACGTTGAATATCCCGATGTAAAGCTTTCTAAGAGTTATCTGCAATTAAAGATTGAAGCCGGCAGCATATATACCGGAAGCATTGATGTAACTTCATTAAATGATATATCAATGAAAATGATGGTATATGATGATGCTTATTTGTTGTGCTTTAGTGACCACAGCCTGATTGGCAGAAAAGGAAAAATCCAGTTTACCTTTGACGCGTCAAACCGGAAACGTGGCAGTACCTTTGAAGGGAAAATCCATGTCATTGGAAACGGTCTGGAGAAGGAAATTCCTTATAATATTGAGATAGTAGCGCCTTTTATTGATGTAAACGGCGTTGCTCTGGAGGATTTAATGAAATTCTCTGCTCTGGCAGAGGAGGACTGGAACAGGGCATTGCAGATATTCTATTCGGAGGAATTTGCCGGGACGCTGCTGGGTAATCAGGCGGAATATGTTGAGGCATACCGCACCCTTAAGGATTCACTTGACCGGAACCAGGCGCTGGAGGAATTTCTTGTCTATATCCATAAGAAACGGGCGCTTACCCTGCAGGTGGAGCATGACCGTTTTCAGTTTGGTTTTCCTAAGATGAGGGAAGAGCACCAGCTGCAGCTTCGCAAGAATACCTGGGGCTATTGTGCCATGTCAGTGAGAACCGACGCGAAATTTATTACGCTGCACCAGTCGAAAATATGCAGTATGGATTTTTCGGGAGATGTCTGTCTGGTATGTTATACCATCGACCCGGAAATGCTGGATGAAAATGAAGCGGCAAGCGGCAGCATTATTTTAGAAAATACATACCAGACAATTGTTGTCAATATATTAATCCGGAAGCCTTCGGAGCCTTCCAGGGTATTGGTTCACCGCAGCCATGATTACCGGCTTAGAAAGCTGGAAATAGCTGCATTGGTTCACAATTATTTGGATTACCGCATTGGTCTTTTGCCCTTGCATCAGTTTATAGAAAAAACCAGGGAGTCTTTAAACCGGCTGATTGAATTTGAACCGGAGACAGGAGTGTATAAGCTGGGACTTCTGCACATGAATATTCTTGCTGGCAGGGAAGAAAATGCAAAGCAGGAAATACGGCGCATGGAAGCGGATATGGATAAGGCGATGAACGGTACAAGGGAGCATTGCTATTATCTGTATTTAAAGGCACTGCTTTCAAAGGATTCCAGACAGATTGTAAATGCCTGTGAAGAAATTGAACAGGCACTGGCGGGTGAAAAGGACAAGCTGTTCTATTTCTGGCTGCTGATTTATCTGGACGAGCGGTATCAGAAGGATAAGACATGGCTGTTTTCCCAGATTGAGGGGCTGTATATGGGTGGTTACCAGAGCCCGGTTCTGGCGCTTGAGATATGTGACCTGATAAATGGAGAGCCGTTGCTGCTTAAGAAGCTGTCTTCTGTGGAAATCGCTGCAATCCGGTTTGGATTGAAAAATAATTATTTGAGCAAGGAAGCGGAGGAGGAATTTTTACAGCTTGCCGCAAGGGAGAAAAAATTCCGGTCATCTGTATTTTCCCTTCTTGGGTGCATTTATGACAGGGAACAAAAGCCGGAAATTATCCGGATTATGTGCAGCCTGCTGGTTAAGGGAAATAAATTAGAACACCGTTACCACCCGTATTATCTGGAGGGGATTCGGTGTGGCTATAAAATAGTGGGGATTCAGGAGAATTATCTCCGCAGTATGAATCACAGCCGGTATGATTTGATTCCGGACTCTGTGCTTCGCTATTTTAATTATAAGAGTATTTTAACCGACAGTGAATACGCATATCTGTATGCCAATGTCATCACCAACAAACGCCAGTATTTAGGACAGTATGAGGAATATCTTCCCAACATGGAAGCCTTTATGCGCGGACAGATTATAAAGGGAAACATAAGTGATGATTTGTGCATTATTTATAGCGAATTTTTGCGGCCCCAGGCAGTTACAGCACATTTTGCCGGCAGTCTTGTCAATGTGATTTTCAAGAGAAAATTAACTGTAGTCAATGATAACATCACTGCAGTAGTGGTATCCCATAAGGAGCTGGAGGAGGAGACGGTTGTTCCGGTAGTAAACCATGTTGCCTATGTGGATATGATAACGGAGTCGGCAGTTATTTCCCTGGTGGACAGGGAACAGAACCGTTTTATCAGTACCATCCCATATAAGCTTCAAAAGCTGGTGGATGAATCAGAATATATGGAAATTCTGGCGCAGTTTGCAGCGGATGATTACCGGTATGTGCTCTATCAGTACGATGTGCTGGAGGCATATGATGCGGGGGATGCCAGAGAGGTTAATATTGCCAGGGATATCCTTGCATTTAAGGAAATCAGCCAGGAGACCAGGCAGCAGGCGATTTTTGGAATTGTCAGGTATTATCATGACCATTTGGATATGGATATATTGAAAAGCTATTTAGACCGGATGGATATGACATATGTTTTGCCGCAAAATGCTGTGGAGTACATAAATTATCTGCTGGAATGCGGACTTTACGATAAAGGATATGATGCCGTAAAGCGATATGGCTATCAGGGTGTACAGGTGGATAATCTGATACGGATGGTGGAGGCAGTCAAGGACTTTTCCCAGTACGCAGAGGAGGATACACTGGTTTCTGTGGCGGTTTACCTGTACCGGATGGGACAGGAGACTCCGGAAATTCTGGGGTATCTGGTGGATTCCTATCAGAGCGGCGTGAAGGATATGCTTAGGCTCTGGAAGCGGGCAAATGGGAGACTGGCAAGACTGGATATGCTGGAAGAGAACATCATCTGTGAAACCCTGTATACAGAACAGTGGCACAAAGATGTTTTCAATGTATTTGCATCCTTTGTGGAAAAGAAGCGCAGGGGAATGGTAGTAAAAGCATTTTTTAAACGGGCATCCTTTGCGTATTTAGTGGAAGAAAGCGAGCTTCCGGATACATTTTTTGATTCCCTGTACCGTCAGATGGTTTTAGAGGAATTGGAAGACGACATGTGCCTTGCGGCAATGCTTCTCTATTTCAGCCGGAAAAGTAAGCTGGAAAGTGAGGAAATCGTATGGGTCAAAAAGAAAATAGAGTACTTTGTAAAAAGAGGAATTTTATTGCCGTTCTTTAGAAAGTTTAAGCGATATATGAAGCTGCCGAAGGATTTGTTCCTTATGACCTATGTGGTGACAAGGGATAAGGCAGGAAAGCAGATATCCTTCCGGTATGGAATCCAGTCCGGAGTGGAAAAGCCGGAGTGCAGTAAGACTGCAAGAATGATGGAAATATTGCCAGGCTATTATATCAAGGAATTTGTGCTGTTTCACGGGGAGAATTTACTCTATGAAATGCCGGAGGAAAATGTAAGACATACCCGTGTGTATGAGAGTGAAGGTATGAAGGCAAAGGGTGAAACGGAAGAGTATGAGAACCGTTTTGAAATGCTGAATTCTATGCTGTTGAATCAGGAGATTGGGGAAAACCAGATGCTGATAAATAAAATTGATAAATATTTAAAGCTGGCGGCAGTGGTGGAAGAAAACCTGGAGCTGATGGATTAGGAAACGGTTTGAGGCATTAGGAGGCAGAATATGAAGGAGATATATTTAGGTCTTGATTTATGCAGAAAAAATATACAGATAAGTTATTTCAGAGAGGATAGACAAGAGCCGGAATCTATTTACCAGTTAAATAATACGGAAACCTATCAGCTGCCAAATGTCATGTTTTACTCAAAAGAGGAGAAGAAATGGTATGTGGGGAACAGTGTAAGTACCATTCGTTTTCAGAAAGACGGGGTTATTGTAGAGGATGTAATGGGAAATATTGATTCGGAGGAGCATGTGGTGATTGAAGGCGGCTCCTATACCTATGAGGCGTTATTGCTGATTCTGCTAAAGACCCATGTGGAGGAGTTTTTGACACGTTCCGAAGAATACTGCCTGTGCGGGCTTACAGTTACCCTGGAAACATATCATCCAAGGGTTTATGAGGTTCTTGGCAGACTCAGGGAGGAATTAGGACTTCCGGAGGATTCCTTTTATATTATGAGCCATGAGAATGCTTTTTTCCAGTATGTTATGAATCAGGATGAAAAACTGCACACCAACAGCGTTGCCATGTTTGAATATGGTCATGAAGGCATGGAATATTACCGTATTGACAAAAAGCATCAGGGGAACACCAAAATTTTTTATTTAAGCCGGCTTGATATGAAGAAGGAGCTGCCGTATACGATGCTGTTTCAGGATGTGGAGGAATTAGATAAGTATTTTGCGGAAATTGCCAGAGTAAAAATGAAGGAAACCTATATTTCTACAGTCTATCTCACCGGACCGGGCTTTAACGACAAATGGATTGAGGAATCCACCAGGGTGCTCTGTGACGGAAGACGGGTGTTTATGGGGCAGAATATATATACGAAGGGTGCCTGTTACCATGCAAAAAGAGGAGCCTATGAGGCAGAGAGAGATTGTGTTCTCTGTACAGAGGGCAGTATCCCCTTTGATATTGGCGTCAGCATAGGTGATACGGAGGGCAGGAGCCAGTTTTATCCAATTGCCATTGGCGGCAGGGAATGGTATAACATGAAGGGTAAGGTTACCTTGTATTTAGATGACACCAACCGGATTGATGTGGTATACCGGGATAAGGTGACAAAGGAAATGCAAAAGGAAATTATAGAGATACACGGATTGCCAAAGCGGCCTCCGAAGACCACAAAGCTGTCTCTGGAGGTAGAGCTATATGATGAAAAAATGGGAGCTATTGTAATCCGCGATATGGGTTTTGGAAAGATATATCCCACAACAAATAAAATATACCGAAAAGAATTTTCAATCGGGCAATGAGCCTTGCGGATAAGTTCGAGGCGCAAGGCGAAAGCGAAGCCAGCAGAAGAGAGGTAATAGAATGGGCAGAATTATATTGTGTGAAACAACACCGGCAACAACTTCATACATATTTCCCAATACGAAGATAGAAGTGTTTTCCTATGAAGAGCTCTGCTATTATATCTATAATAATATTGCCCTGATTTCAGAGGAATACATTGGTGTTACCATGTTTAACTGGATTGAGGAGGAGCTGAAGCTTCCGGAGCTGGCAGAGCAGCTCCGGGCAGTGAAGGAAAAGGAGACCACAGACCTGACAGATTTGCTGACCACCATTCTTACCTATAGGGAGTATTACACGATTCCGGAGGTAAAGGAATTTATTTTTCAGATGGAACGGATGAAGGGACTTACGCCACCGCAGTTCCGGAAAATGCAGGCAGATGGATTTCTGCGCTATCACAAATATTTAAAGGCGGCAGCTATCTATGATGAGATATTAGACCAGTATCCGGATATGCAGAATGAAAAGCTGTTAGGGGCAATCTATCACAATAAGGCAGTGGCAATGGCGAACAATTTTGAGTTAAAAGAGGCGATGGATGCCTATTTAAAAGCCTATGAGCTGACGAAGGATTCCCGTTCTATTTATGGGTATCTGCTTTTAATGGCAGCCATGAGGGAGCGCACGGATGTAGAGGTGTTTGCCAAATTCTATGGCGTGGAGGAAATGCTTGATAAAATTTATGACGCCATTGAGGATGCAGAGGAGGATGTGACGGGGTCCCCTGTTTATCACCGGATGCAAAAGGCAATGTTCCACTATGAAAAGAATAATCTGACAGATTTTAATAAGAGAATGGATACTGTGATTGAATATTTGAAATCGGAATTCAGAGAACAGACGGTATAGGATATATAATAGGTGTTTGCGAAACATATACTTTATGCTATGCGTATTGTGAATATACGACAACTTTGACAGGAGATTATAATAAATGGGTTTGTTAAGCACGGTAAAGGATATATTTACAAAGACGGAGGTTACAGAAGAAACCTTTGAATATGAAAGCATTGAGGATTTTCTGGCAAAACAGGCAGAGCAGCAGAATGGGGAGCAGGAGGATGATATTGCATTCAAGTGTGACCAGATTGTGGATGCCACTTACCAGATGGAGGATTTGCGGGCAGAGTATGACATGGTGACTTCTTACTTTACGGATATCCAGACAATCGAGGAACTGCCACAGAGTGTAAAACAGGAAATTATGGATATTGCACAGAAGATTGCATATTTAGAAGATGAGACATCACAGTTTCTGCATTCAGATGACCGGATTAGTGATGAGAATTTCCGAATGATTCAGGGAATTGATAATTTGACAGAGGTTTTCGGACAGCTTAAGGATTTGGAAGATATGGATATGAAAATTAAGCGGGATTTAAAAAGTCTGGAGGCAGAAAAAAATTCCCAGGAATATTTGCAGGACTCCATTGAAGAACGTCAGGCAAAGCTCCGTATGTTTCTGATTGGATTTGGAACGGTTTCTGTCTTATTAGTGGTGACGCTGGCGATTATCGGAATACTGGCAGAGACAAATCTGGTAATCCCGATTCTCCTGATTTTGCTGGTGGTAGCGGGAATGGCTGCCCTTAGTGTGGTAACCTATCGAAACATGTCTTATGAATTTAAAATGTCCCAAATGCGGGAAAACCGTGCTATTAACTTGATGAACAAGGTAAAAATCAAATATATTAATAATACCTCTACACTGGATTATCTGTATAGCAAATATAACATTAAAAGCCTGCGGGAATTGGAATATCTATACGAACAGTATTTGATTATGGTGGATGAGGTCAGAAAATATCAGAAGACGGCAGGGGATTTGCGTGAATTTTCGGACAGCTTATCAAAACTGCTTTTTGCCCATGGCGTCAAAGACCCGGATATCTGGACAAAACAGTCCTTAGCGCTTATTGACAGCCGGGAGATGGTAGAGGTAAAGCATTCATTGAATGTCAGAAGACAGAAGCTAAGGGAGCAGATTGCCTATAACGAGGAGCTCAGATTGTCGGGACTTAAGGATATCCGGGAAATGCTGAAGGCGAATCCGGAATTGCGGGAACAGGTAAAGAGAGAGCTGGAAATTTATCATATAAATATTCAGTAGATATAGGGATTTATAAAATTTCAATCATTTTTATCAGTTTTTCCTTTTTCGTGTTATCAATATTCTGTATTGCCCTTAATATCTCATTATCTAATGCGAGGGATGAATTATCATACTGATTGGATAGTAGATAATCAATTGAGGTATGAAGAGAATTTGCAATAGATAGTAAAACATTAAGAGAAACCTTTGTATGGTTATTTTCTATATTGCTGATATGGGAAGTGTTACAGCCTACCATTTCTGCCAGGCTTTCCTGTGTAAATCCCTTGCTGATACGCATATCTTTAATTTTCAGTCCGAGTTTTGCATAATCAATCTCCTGTTGCATTCAAGAATCCTCCTGTTAGAGCAGGTCAATAATCTTTAATATTTTATTTTTCTTTTCTGCATCGCAATATTTAAGCTTATCTATAATTTTATCATCTAATGCAGGTTCTTCATCACTGCCGGATTCGTAAGTGTATTCGCCGCTTATAAAATAATCAACACTACATTTTAGAACATTAGCAATTTTGACAAGGGCAGTAAGTGACGGATTGGCACGACCACATTCGATGTTGCTGATATGAGAGGGATTAACATCCAGCATATTTGCAATATACTCCTGTGTAATGCCCAGTGATTGCCTGCGCTCTTTAATTTTAAGACCAATTGCTGTGAAATTTAAGTCTGTCATGGCAACCTCCTGATTTCTAATAGTATGTTCTAATATTAATGTACTATTCCTAACAAGATAATAATGTATAATAAAATAATATTAGTAATAACTAAATAATTGTGATATAATATGAATGTGGTTAGGACAAAAAATACGTAAAAATTAGGAGGAAAAATATGACACGGGAAGACATGATTCTTTTAATACAGGCAGAAAACCAGATACAGGAAATAAACTGGTTATTTGAGATGGTATGCGGGCTGGGTTATCAAAACGGTAAATTTATATATCTTGATAATGTTTATGAGGTGCTTAGAAACAATTCAAACAGTTATTATACAGAAGTATTGCCGGAAGGGAAAAGTGACGCTGTTTTATATGCTATTATTGAGAACAGGGATATGACATTAGAGGAAAGGGCAGATTTATTATTAAGTGGAGATTTGACAGAGGAGCGAAAAGAGGAATTAGTAGAAAAGAATAAGTTTTATACATTGAAAGACCAGCTTAACATTCTCCGTAATACATACTGTAAAAAGAAAAAATATATTTAGAATAAATAGCTTGTTATTTCTTTTCCAATCTGTCAGACTGGAAATGGAAAGCATGGAGACCGAATCGGTTCCGGTGTTGAAAGTATCTGCTTTATCGAATATAATACGGAGAGGGCAGACATAAAAGTTTTTCGGTTCTATTTTCAGAGGGAAGGAATACATATGGAGAATAAAATTATTAAAATTGAGAATAAGGCTTCCTATGGGATTACATGGTATGAGCATGGACAGGCATACTTTGGAAGTCACAGGGGAATGCGGTTCCGGCTGGCGAGAAATCCCATGGAGGATGTATCTTTGACGCCTGCGGATAAAAAAGGGGATGCGGTGTTTGAAGCGGTTGTGTGGCCGGAGCCGTTTTGTTATGAAATGACACCGGAAGAAAAAAAGACTACCAAAACCTTTCCCTTTGACGTGGAGGGAAAGGAACAGATGGTAGCCTGGTTAAATGAGCAATATGAAACAAGATACGAGGAATGGGAGGCAGTCAGAGCAAAGCATTAGACTGTTTCCGGTATTCCTTTGGGGTAATCCCGTTAATTTTGCGAAAGGTTTCCGTAAAATAGCTTGCACCATGGAAACCGCATTCCAAAGCAATTTCTGTAATACTCATATCTGTATGGTCTAACAGGTAAACGCCTTTTTGTATCCGGTAGTTTTGCAGATACTCAATAGGAGACTGCCGCAAGGCATCACGGAACAAACGGCAGCATTTGGACTGGCACATCATACCGGATTCGGCTACATCGTTTAGTGTGATTTTTTCCTGGTAGTTATCCTGGATGTAGGAAATCATAGTTTTTAGCGGATTCATAGGGTCGGTATCCGCCAGCTCGTATCCGTTTTTAGCAATAGTATTTTCAAACAAAATACTCCACATTTGGAAAAAACGGCTCTGGCACATCAGTTCAAAGCAAGGTTTTTTCTCAATAACAGAATAAAAAATATCAAGAATGATATCAATAACAGACTGGTGCCAGCTTTCACTGTGATTTAAAAAAAATACATCACTGTTGGTGTCAAAAAGAAGAGGGTTGATATATTTTTTCTCCATTTTATTGTTGAAGCGCAGTGTATCCGGGTGGAGCAGCAGGACAGCATAGTGGCTGTTGTCCGCATCCTCCGGCAGAAAGCTTCTGCCATTTTCCGGAAGGGCTTCCTCCACCGGATTGCAGAGATGAAGGCGGTTTGTGTTCACAATGATACCATCGCCCTCCTGTAATGTGTAAGCTTCATTATTTACATGATAGCTGAGCTTTCCCTTTAACATAACAGTGCACTCCAGCTGGGGATGCCAGTGGCAGGGAGTGACACCGTTTGGAAAATCAGAAAGATACGCATGCGCCGCCTTAATCGGAGTGGTGGGAGCGTTATATTCAATTGTTTCATATAGATTTTCGCCAATATGCATAATGCCTTTTTCCATGCCGGCACCTTCCTCTCATATATGTTCTGTTACGTAGGCAATTGCAAAATTCAATTACCTGGATTTTATTGCTGAATTTTTTTGTGGAATGCAGGATTGTTATAATATTATACTTAAAACTGATAGAAAATACAAGCATAATACAGTATTCTTAAAGCGTAAATAAATCCCCCCTTCCTTTTAGAAGGATTTTACTTCCCCTTTTCGTAGCCCCGGGCAGCTTTGAATGTCCGGGGTTACTTTTTTTCTGAATAGATATTTATTTACAATTTCCGTATTTATTGCTAAACTTACAATATTATAAGAGAATTGATTTGGAGAGAAGTATGGCAAAAAAATATTATGCGGTGGCAAGAGGAAAAACACCGGGAATCTATTTTACGTGGGAAGACTGTAAGGCACAGGTAGAACATTTTCCGGGACCTGTGTATAAGGGATTTTCAAATCTGGTGGAGGCGGAGGAATTTATAAAAAATGCGGGAGTTAAACAGACCAGGCAGGAGACTGAAACCGTTGAAGAGGTGAACGAGCAGCCCGTTAGTACGGATACACATCTGGTTGCTTATGTGGACGGAAGCTACGACCACAGCCAGCTTCGTTATGCATATGGCTGCGTCCTGGTGCTGCCGGATGAGGTTGTTACGCTTAAGGGAAGCGGAGTGGAAGAAGACTATGTGGCAATGCGGAATGTGGCAGGGGAAATTCTCGGAAGTGAACAGGCAGTCCTCTGGGCACTGGAACACGGTTATCAGGCGGTTACCGTTTATTATGATTATGAGGGAATTGAGAGGTGGGCAGATGGAAGCTGGCGGGCAAATAAACCGGGAACCCAGCGCTATAAGGCTTTTATCGCAGAAAAAAGAGAAAAAATCGCAATTTCTTTTCAAAAGGTGGCAGCCCATACCGGAGTAGAGTATAATGAACTGGCAGACCAGCTGGCAAAGGAAGCCCTGGGGATAGAAAAGGAGAAATAAATGGAATTTAACAAATATTTTGACCACACAATTTTAAAGGCGGATGCCAGTGAGGAGGATGTGAACCGAATCTGCAAAGAGGCGGTACAGTATAATTTTGCATCGGTTTGTGTCAACAGTGGAAGGACGAAGCAGGTTTCCAATCTTTTACTGGATACGGATATCGAAGTCTGTACAGTAGTTGGATTTCCTTTGGGCGCAATGAGCACCATGGCTAAAAAGCTGGAGACATTGACAGCGATTGAGGACGGAGCAACCGAAATTGACATGGTAATCAATGTCGGCGCAGTAAAGGATAACGACTGGGATTTTGTGAGAAAGGATATAGAAGAGGTAAAGGAAGTCTGTAAAAATAATACCATGGGAAGAGATGTGGTATTAAAGGTGATTATTGAAACCTGTCTCCTGACAGAAAGTGAAAAGGTTAAGGCATGTGAGACTGCTGTGGAAGCAGGTGCAGATTTTGTCAAGACATCCACAGGTTTTAGTACCGGTGGCGCTACAGCGGAGGATGTGGCATTGATGCGCAGGACAGTGGATGCCAAAACCGCCGCTCTGGAAAAGGAGACCGGCGTTACCCATAAGAGAGTCAGGGTAAAGGCATCCGGGGGAATCCGGGATACTGCTGCTGCCAGAGCGATGATTGCGGCTGGAGCGGACAGGCTGGGCACGTCTGCCACAGTAGCGATTGTTACCGGAGAATAGATAATTGCCTGATAAATAATTAAATGTAAGCGGGAGGTATGAAAGAATGAAAAAGTGGAAAAGAGTTACCGGTATACTGCTGGTTATGGCTATGACATTAAGTCTGGCTGGATGTAACGGTAAGCAGGAGGAAGCTACAGAAGCAGAAGGGACAACTGAAATTACAACGGAACTGGCTGAAGAGGAAGACACGGAGGAGGAAGTACAGGGAAACTTAATACAAAATGGTGATTTCTCCGAGGGCACGGACAAGTTTGAGACATATACCAATGGCGGCAGCTGTTCAATGAATGTCAACAGTGACGGAGAGCTTCAGCTGGATATCACGAAGGTGGGAAATGTGGAGCATGGTGTGCAGCTCTATTATGATGGCTTTGAGATGACAGAGGGAACGGTGTATCAATTTTCCTTTGATATACATGGTACGATGGATAGGGAGATTGAATGGAGAATCCAGATAAACGGCGGCGATTATCATGCGTATCATGCGGAGACTGTAAGCGTGACGGAGGAGGTGCAGCATGTCTCTGCACAGTTTACCATGGAGGAGGCATCAGACCCGGCACCGCGTCTTTGCTTTAATATGGGTTATATGAATTCTATGCAGGAGGCAGGTATGGATTCTGAGAGTATAGGAGAACATTCTGTAATGTTAGATAATCTTTCACTGGAGGTTATGGACGCCTCTGAGGCAGTGGAGGCTGCGGAGACAGTGGAAGTGCCAAAGGCAAAGGTTAACCAGCTTGGATATAAAAAGGATGATACGAAAACAGTTGTCTTTGCAGATTTGGATGAGGATGATACTACATTTACGGTGGTGGATGTAAATACCGGTGAATCTGTTTTTGAGGGAACTATGACGGAGCCGCAGGCAAATCCGTCGGCTGGCGAGCAGAATTGTACCGGAGATTTTTCAAAGCTGAATAAGGAAGGCAGTTATAAGATTGTGACGAAAAAGGGTGAGGAGTCAGCAGCCTTTACCATTGGGGAAAAGGTATATGATGAGACCTTTAAAAATGTGGTGAAAATGCTGTATTTACAGCGCTGTGGCATGGAGCTTGACGGGGAGCTGGCAGGAGATTTTGCACATCCTGCATGTCATGGGACGAAAGCAACCATTTATGGCACCAGTGACCAGATTGATGTGAGTGGCGGCTGGCATGATGCCGGTGATTACGGAAGATATGTGGTATCAGGAGCCAAGGCGGTGGCAGATTTACTGCTGGCATATGAAAAAAATCCGGCAGCCTTTTCGGATGACTGTGGAATTCCGGAAAGTGGAGATGGCATAAATGATGCCCTGCAGGAAGCAAAGTATGAGCTGGACTGGATGTTAAAAATGCAGGCCAGCAGCGGTGGTGTATACCATAAGGTAACCTGTAAAGTATTTCCGGAGACGGTGATGCCACAGGAGGAAACGGATGAACTGATTGTCTGTCCGATTTCCAAAACAGCAACAGCAGATTTTGCCGCAGTGATGGCAATGGCGGGAAGAATCTATAGCCGGGATGGCGAAGGTGAGTATGCGGCATTTGGAGCTACCTGTCTGGAGGCTGCAAAGAAAGCGTGGTCATATTACGAGGCGCATAAGGATGAGAGAGGCTTCCAGAATCCGGAAGACGTGGTAACAGGTGAATATGCAGACGGAAACAGTAAGGATGAGTATTTCTGGGCATCCGCAGAGCTGTATAAAGCAACAGAAGATAATATCTATAAGGATGGCATGGCAGAGGCCTTAGATAAGGTGGAGAATTTTGGAGGCTTAGGCTGGGCAGATGTAGGAGGCTATGGCGCTTATGCCGCATTGACTACAGAGGCGTTAAAGGCTGACAGCAGCAATCTGAGAAAGGATATTGAAAATGGCTTTTTCAAAGCAGTTGAAGAGGTGGTAAAAACCAGCAAGGAAAACGCATATTTTGTCAATAAGGAAGACACATACGAATGGGGTTCTAATATGGGAATCGCCAACAGCGGCATGCTTCTTTGCATGGCGGATGAAATCCAGCCAAATGAGGAATATATAACCTATGGAAAGACGCATTTAAATTACCTGTTTGGTGTCAATGCAACGGGATATTGTTTTGTAACCGGAGCCGGAACCCTGTGTCCGAATGCACCACATCACAGACCGTCCCAGGTGCTTGAAAAATGCATGCCGGGAATGCTTGTGGGGGGACCGGACAGCAATTTAGAGGACCCTTATGCAAAAGCCGTATTTACGGAAACACCGGCGGCAAAATGCTATGCAGATAATGCGCAGAGCTTTTCCTGCAATGAGGTTACGATTTATTGGAATTCACCACTTATTTATCTGATGGCGGCAATGGAAAAGTAAAAATGGTATAGAAGAAATGATTTTAACGGCGTCGGGAAGGAGCGGACATGAAATTAATTTCCTGGAATATAAATGGAATCCGGGCCTGTGTAGGCAAGGGATTTCTGGAATTTTTTAAAGAGGCGGATGCAGATATTTTCTGTATCCAGGAGTCGAAAATGCAGGCAGGACAGCTGGAGCTGGATTTGCCCGGCTATTATCAGTATTGGAATTATGCGGAGAAAAAAGGCTATTCCGGAACAGCTGTCTTTACAAAAAAGGAACCCCTGTCTGTGGTAAACGGAATGGGAATCCCGGAGCATGACAAAGAAGGGCGTGTAATTACCCTGGAATTTGAAAATTTTTATATGGTGACGGTGTATACCCCGAATTCCCAGAATGAGCTGGCACGTCTTGACTACCGTATGGCGTGGGAGGATGCATTTTTAGCATATCTGAAAGGGCTGGAGAAGATAAAGCCGGTGATTGTCTGTGGGGACATGAATGTGGCACACAAAGAGATTGATTTGAAGAATCCGAAGACAAACCGCAGAAACGCAGGCTTTACGGATGAGGAGAGACAAAAATTCAGCATGCTTCTGGAAAGCGGCTTCGTGGATACATTCCGTTATTTTTATCCGGAGCAGGAGGGTATTTATTCCTGGTGGTCTTACCGGTTTAAGGCGCGGGAGAAGAACGCAGGATGGCGGATAGATTATTTTCTTGTGTCAGAATGTTTGAAGGATAAATTACAGGATGCGAAAATACTGACAGACGTAATGGGCTCAGACCACTGTCCGGTGGAGGTAGATTTGACATGTTAAAGCTGGGATGCCATGTGGGGATGAGTGGAAAGGAAATGATGTTGGGCTCGGTAAAGGAAGCCATCGGATTTGGGGCAAACACCTTTATGCTGTATACGGGGGCTCCCCAGAATACGAAGCGGAAGGATATATCAGAGCTTCGGATAGAAGAGGCACAGGCATTGATGAAAGAGCATGGAATAGAGGAATTTGTAGTACATGCACCCTATATCATCAATCTGGCAAACCGGATAAAGCCGGAAACCTTTGAAATTGCAGTGGAATTTCTGGAGCTGGAGCTTGCCAGGGCGGAGGCAATGGGTTCCGAAACACTGGTGCTGCATCCCGGTTCCCATGTGGGGGAGGGAGTTGAGGCTGGAGTAGAGCAGATTGCGAAGGGTATCAATTCTGTTCTCACAAGGGATACCAAGGTTCATATTGCATTGGAGACCATGGCAGGGAAAGGCAGTGAGATTGGAAGGTCTTTTGAAGAGCTGGCGATGATTTATGACAAGGTCATTTATAATGATAAGCTTCGGGTGTGCTTTGACACATGTCATACCAGCGATGCCGGTTACGATATTATTCACGATTTTGACGGTGTGATGGAAGACTTTGACAAGCTGATTGGCAGGGAGCAGATTGCGGTATTTCATATGAATGACAGTAAAAATGTTCCAGGAGCAGCCAAGGACAGGCACGAGAATTTTGGCTTTGGGAAGATTGGTTTTGATGCATTGATGTATATTATGAACCATAAGGATTTTACGGAGGTTCCCAAGATTCTGGAGACACCATATATAAAAGATTCTGAAAATCCGAAGAAATCCTATGCGCCATATAAACATGAGATTGCAATGATACGGTCGGGGGTTTTTGATTTATCTCTTCAGAAAAAGATTTTGGAATAGACAAAGTCCCTGCTTTGACACCAAAAGGTCAGAGCAGGGGCTTTTGCATGTCATACTTAAGAAAATTTTAAGAAATAAAAACGGTTTTTCCATCTTGCAAGATGGAAAATACTGTTGTATTATTACAACAGTACAAACAAACCTAATCATAAAGATACATGGAGTGCCACAGAAGCGTGGCTGATATTGCGAAGATATGGTTTGAGGAAGGGAGAAGTAGAGAGGAAGATATGAGTGCTTTAATTGAGGTCCGGGATATGTACAAGATATACAATCCCGGTGAAAATGAGGTACGTGCCCTGGATGGCGTCAGTCTCACAGTAGATGAGGGCGAATTTGTTGCGATTATCGGACAGTCCGGCTCTGGTAAATCTACATTAATGAATATGCTGGGCTGTCTCGATGTACCGACAAAAGGAACGTACATATTGAATGGAAAGGATGTTTCCAGCCTGTCTGACAATGAATTGTCAGAGGTGAGGAACAATGATATCGGTTTTATTTTTCAGGGCTTTAATCTGATACAGAATTTAACGGCTCTTGAAAATGTGGAGCTGCCCCTTATTTACCGCAGAGTGGAAAAGAGCAGGCGCCGCAGGCTGGCAATCGAGGCACTGCAAAAGGTGGGGCTTGAGGAGCGGATGAAACATAAACCGGCAGAGATGTCCGGAGGACAGCAGCAGCGTGTGGCGATTGCAAGAGCCATCGCGGCGGCACCACCGCTAATCCTGGCAGATGAGCCCACAGGTAATCTGGATTCCAAATCCACAAGAGACATCATGAGAATTTTAGATGGCTTAAACGACCAGGGAAATACGATTGTACTGATTACCCATGATGACGGGATTGCCGCTAATGCAAAGAGAGTGGTACGAATCATGGATGGAAAGATTGAATCAGATACGGTAAAAGCAGATATGGAGGAAGAGAAAGTAAAGCCGGCGGAACAGACAGAAGAAGCTATAGAGCTTCGAGAGATTTCCGGGGCTATGTCTGAAGATAACAGGGAATAGAGGCAGGGAGGATAATATGAATAAAGAAAAGGAAAATATGGAAATGGAGCTTGTAGAGCCAAAGGAAAAGAAGCACAGGAAAAAATCGAAAAAGACAATCATAATTATTATTGTTATTGTGGCTATTTTACTGCTGCTTATCGCTATTGGAAAAATGATTAGCAGTGTTTCAAAGGGTATGCAGGAAGCTATGGGAAATATGGCTTCACAAAATGAGGACATATTTCAGGTAGTAAAACAGGATGTGGAGCAGGAAATTACTACCTCCGGGACAGTGGTTGGAGTTTCAAAGGAGGCATATACCTCTCCGGTTACAGCAAAGGTGGAGGATATAAAGGTAGAGATTGGACAGACGGTCAGCAAAGGAGATGTACTGCTTACATATGATGCATCGGAGCTGGGGGATAATTTAACTAAGGTTAAAATTCAGGCACAGTCTGAGCGCGCAGCAGGAAATGAGAGCTATGAGGCGGCAAACAAGGCAGCGGATAAGGTAAGTGAAGCGAAGAAGAGAATTAAGACGTTAAAAAAAGAGATAAATGATATTAAGAAAAAGATAGCCTCTTTGACAAAAAAGGTAGAAGAATATGAGGAAAAAATGGAAGCTGCCAGGAATACGGATGCTGTGAAGGACAACGGTGATGACAGTGTGGATGTAACAGAAGAAGCCGGTGGACAGGGACTTAGTGATGCGGACAGTAAAGCATACAAAAAAGCAGCTTCCGATTTGCAAAAGCAGAATGAAAAGCTGGCTGCAAAGCAGGAGGAGCTGGCACAACAGGAATCCATTGTTGCTGCAAATGAAGATGTGACAGTGTCTGACAGTGCGAAAGCACAGATTAGTGCAAGCAACCAGCTGTCCGATATGAATATTGATGATGCACAGGAATCCTTAGATGCGGCTGAGGCGGGAATTACGGCAGCAGCTGACGGGATTGTGGAGTCTATTGATGTGGTAAAGGGTGCTTACGCAAATGAGACACAGACATTGATGACAATTATTAATGCAGATTCCATCGGTGTGGAATTTTCCATTTCCAAGGATGATTTGGGCTCCATCACAACAGGACAGAGAGCGAGAGTGGTGATTGCTGGCAATGAATATGAGGGAAGGATAGATTATGTCAGCCGTGTGGCAGTCAGTGATATGACCATGACGGGGAATAATACCAGCGGAACCATTAAGGGAAGAATTTTGATTGATAATCCCGATGATAACATTTATATTGGGGTCTCTGCAAAGGCATATATTTTTGTTGGAAAATCAGAACAGGCACTGGTGATTCCATATGAGGCATTAAACACGGATATCGATGGTGATTTTGTGTATGTTGTAAATAAGGAAAATTTGATTGAACGTAAGGATGTTACCATTGGAATTTACTCAGATGAATATTATGAGGTTATAGATGGCATTGATGAGGGTGACAAAGTTATTGCCAAGGTAACAAAAGATATGAAGCCGGGAGATGTGTATGTTGGTGCTGCCGGTGTGACGGCGGAATAAATGTTGAAGAATGTTTTGATGAATAATAGGAGGCGCACATGACACAGCTTGGTGAATATGTGAAAATGGCCCTGAAAAATATATGGGCAAACAAGGTACGGACCCTTCTTACCATGCTCGGAATTATTATTGGTATTTCATCTGTTATTTTAATTTTATCGGTAGGAAATGGCGCAACAGAAATGATTACCTCGGAGCTGGGGGAGCTTGGCAAAGGACAGATTAATTTTTATATGATAGAGGAGCAGGAAAAATATTATATAACAAATGAGGAAATGGACCATATCCGGGAAATGGATGGGGTAAAGGCGGTTGCTACCCAGAGATTTTTTGAAGGAACCACGGAGACAAAGAAGGATGAATTTAAGGTAAATATAGTTGCTATTAATCCGGACGGATTTACCTTTTTGGATAATACCTATGTAAAAGGAGATTCCTATACGGAGCGGGAGGCAGAGGATGGCAAGCCTGTCTGCGTTATCAGTGAGGATGATGCCATGAACCTGTTCGGGTCTACCAATGTGGTGGGAATGGATATAACGATTACTTTATATGATATGTATGATATAACAGTTACGGTAATTGGCGTCACAGAATCGGAAGACGATACCACCATTACCTCTATGTATGCTGACCCGTCGGTGCAGGTGATTTTGCCGCCGGAGGTGTTTACCACAACGCTGGGGATGGATATGGATAATGATATTTCAGATTTTTATGTCTTAAAACAGGATGATGTGGATTCCCAAAGGCTCTGTGATGATATTGTTGATTATCTGGAAACGAAGCATCATTGTAAAGGGGATAATGTATATATATACGACAGCTTTGACGATATGATGGAACAGATTAATAATGTGATTAATGTGATTACTATATTTGTGGCATTTGTAGCTTCGGTATCTCTGCTGGTTGGAGGTATTGGAGTAATGAATATTATGCTGGTATCGGTAACAGAGAGAACAAGAGAAATCGGCATCCGGAAGGCACTGGGGGCAAAGACCGGCTCCATAACCTTTCAGTTTCTTGCCGAATCTGCATTTATAACACTGATTGGCGGATTGATAGGGATTGTATTGGGAATTCTTGGCGCATGGCTTATTGCCGGGATTATTGGAATGGCAGTGCCAACTATGAAATTTGCCCCTGCTTTAAAGCCAAGCACCATATTGCTGGCTTCGGCATTTTCATCCGCAGTGGGTCTGTTTTTCGGGATATATCCCGCAAGGAAAGCGGCGAAGTTAAGCCCGATAGAGGCATTAAGGCAAAATTAAAATATAAAATCGGGGCAAGGTATAGAGGATTTAATATCTCCGGGGAATGTTGCTGTCTACATATATGGGATTGACGGGCAACTGGATGATATCTCCGATATGGAGCTCTGCGCCTGTGACATCAAGAATCACATGCGTCATGCCTATTTTTCCAAGCACCGGAAATTGATTTTCTTTATAAAAGCCATAAAGCTTTTTGGGAAACAGGGTATTTTTGATTAAGGAACCAATAAATCTTGGCAGGCAGGTCAGATTGGGACAGTCGTTTCCACGTTTTACGCCAAGTCCATGGGAGTAGCCAACCGGAACTATGGCAACGGTGGTCTTTTTAGTAGTAATAAAGGTATGACCATAGCCGATGTTATGTCCCGGTGGCAATGTATGAATATCGGAAACAGGGGCTTCCAAAAGGCCTACCGGCCTGTAGCCCCACTGGTTCTTCATGGGAAGTCTGCCCAAAAATGCGGAGCCAATCCGCACAGCGTCTAACCGGGTTTCCGGATAGCGGAGCAGGGCGCAGGATGCGGCAATATGCCGGAAGCCAATGAAGATATTTTCTTTTTCTAAAGCGTTACAAAGAGAGAGAAAGCGTTCAAGCTGCTCTGCGGTATGCTTTGGCTTCCGGCAGGCAGAAGCAAAGAAATGGGAGTAGATGCCGGTTATACAAATGTGCTTCATGTGCCGCACGGTATAAATGATGTCTTTTACATGTGTGTCCGGAAAGCCGTAGCGGCCGAGTCCGGTATCAATGCAGATATGTGCTCTTCCGTAGGTGGACAGCTTAGCTGCCGTCTCCTCTGCAATCACTCCACATTCGTAAGAGGTAATGCAGAGAATCAGAGACAGGTTTAAAGCTGTCCGGATATCCTCTTGCTGATAGAGAGGGGAAAGCATAAGAATGTCGCAGTGAATGCCGGAATTGCGGAGCTGTATGGCATCATCAAGCTCGGTTACCGCTAATATTTCAATTCCGGACTCCACTAATATACGGGCATAGGAACAAAGTCCTAAGCCATAACCGTTTCCCTTTACGACACCGATTATGTGGGATTCTCCGGCAAGCTGCTTTGTTATTTCTATATTATCTTTTAATAAGGTTTTGTCTATAAATAATGTTGGCATATGGTTCTCCTGCTGCATTGTGTCTCTTTTTGTGTTTATGGATTATTGCTTGTTGACCTGTATTTAACATAGGGATGTGATGTATAGAATTTGTAATTAGAATGTATCAGAAATGTAACATCAAAACCGGAATGTATAGTACTGCGGATTGTGTCAATAATATAATGTCCAAACTTTTTGAAAAATCCCTTGACACTAGAGAATGATATAGCTATAATGACAAAGTGTGCGTGAATTTTAGATGTATTCGTGCGCCCAAAAAGAGGATTCTGTTCATTAGCGAGCATCAATCCCATCAATATTACAAACAGGAGGTGAAAAACATGCCAACTTTTAACCAGTTAGTTAGAAAGGGAAGACAGACTGTAGAGAAAAAGTCTACTGCACCAGCTCTTCAGAAGGGTTATAACTCTTTACAGAAGAGACCTACTGATGCCGCTGCTCCACAGAAGCGTGGTGTTTGTACCGCAGTTAAGACTGCTACTCCTAAGAAACCTAACTCAGCTCTTAGAAAGATTGCCAGAGTACGTTTATCTAACGGTATCGAAGTTACCAGCTATATCCCAGGTGAAGGTCACAACCTTCAGGAGCATAGTGTTGTTCTTATCCGTGGTGGTAGAGTAAAGGACTTACCAGGTACCAGATATCATATCATTCGTGGTACTTTGGATACAGCAGGCGTTGCAAAGAGACGTCAGGCTCGTTCTAAGTACGGCGCAAAGAGACCTAAGGACGCTAAATAGGAGCAGAGAACTTAGTGAAAGCGAGACGTAGTCGAAGCTTGAGCTTAGTCGTAGCCCTGTCATCGCACTTAGCGAGCGAAGTGAGCTTAGAAGATGACGGCATTGAAAGCCCATCCCGACACTTGACGAGCGAAGCAGGCCCTAGTAGAGCGGATGAAGCAGAGAACTCCCTAGGTATCTATTGATACAGATTCAGGAGACAGTAAGTCAAACAAATTAATAGTGCTGGTAATGGCAATGTTTTTCATGTAGATTACAATAGAAAGATATGCAACACCTGCACGAACAAGGTTCCTAAAGCAGTCCGGCAACTGGACTACAAGAGGAACAATGAGTACCTTTAAGCTGATTGGATATCAGCTTAGTAAAAATTTTAACAGGAGGGAAGTACCGTGCCACGTAAAGGACATATTCAAAAGAGAGACGTATTAGCGGATCCAATTTATAATAGCAAAGTGGTTACCAAGCTTATCAATAACATTATGTTAGATGGTAAGAAGGGTGTAGCCCAGAAGATTGTATACGGCGCATTTGAGCGTGTTGCCAATGAGACAGGCAAGCCTGCTCTGGAAGTATTTGAAGAGGCGCTTAACAACATTATGCCGGTTCTTGAGGTAAAGGCAAGACGTATCGGTGGTGCTACTTATCAGGTACCGATTGATGTAAGACCTGATAGAAGACAGGCATTAGCTCTTCGCTGGTTAACAACCTATTCTCGTGCAAGGTCTGAGAAGACTATGGAAGAGAGATTAGCGAAAGAGTTACTTGATGCTGCTAATAATACTGGAGCAGCAGTAAAGAAGAAAGAAGATATGCACAAGATGGCAGAGGCAAACAAGGCATTTGCACATTACAGATTCTAGGCATTGAACACTTAACGAAATCGAGCGAAGCGAAGATTGAGTTTAGTGTGAAAGCCCATCCGGAAACTTGGCGAGGGCGAGCGGAAGCGAAGACCGAGGCTAGTTGGAAGGATGTCATTGAAGCTTAACGAAATCGAGCGAAGCGAAGACCGAGACTAGTTGAAGAGATGTCATTGAAGCTTAACGAAATCGGGCGAAGCGAAGATTGAGTTTAGTGTGAAAGCGTGCATATACAAAATTAAGGAGGAAAAAATCTTGGCTGGAAGAGAATATCCATTAGAGAGAACCAGAAATATCGGTATTATGGCTCATATTGATGCAGGTAAGACAACTCTTACAGAGCGTATCTTATACTATACCGGTGTTAATTATAAGATTGGTGAGACTCATGAAGGTGCAGCTACCATGGACTGGATGGAGCAGGAGCAGGAACGTGGTATCACAATCACATCTGCAGCTACAACCTGTCACTGGACCCTTGAGGATCATCATAAGCCAAAGCAGGGTGCTTTAGAGCATCGTATCAATATTATCGATACTCCGGGACACGTAGACTTTACCGTTGAGGTAGAGCGTTCTCTTCGTGTATTAGATGGAGCTGTTGGTGTATTTGATGCAAAAGCAGGTGTTGAGCCACAGTCAGAGAATGTATGGCGTCAGGCTGACACTTATAATGTTCCGCGTATGGCATTTATTAACAAGATGGATAAAATGGGTGCAGATTTCTTCATGTCTGTACAGACCATTATCGACCGTCTTGGCAAGAATGCAGTTCCTGTACAGATTCCAATCGGTGCAGAGGATGAGTTTGCTGGATTAATCGATTTGTTCGAGATGGAAGCATACTACTATAAAGATGATAAAGGTGAAGATATTGAAATCACCGAGATTCCTGCTGATTTGAAGGAGTTAGCTGACAAATGGCATGAGAATCTTGTTGAGAAGTGCTGTGAGTTAGATGATGACCTTATGATGCAGTACCTTGAGGGTGAGGAGCCATCCATTGATGATATGAAGAAGGCACTTCGTAAAGGTACAATTGCAAATGAGGCAGTTCCTGTATTCTGTGGTTCAGCATACAAGAACAAAGGTGTTCAGAAGATGTTAGATGGTGTTATCGAGTATATGCCGGCTCCTACCGATGTACCGGATATTACCGGTGTAGATGAGGATGGAAATGAGGTAACTCGTAAGTCATCTGATGATGAACCATTTTCAGCATTGGCATTTAAGATTATGGCTGACCCATTTGTAGGTAAGTTAGCATTCTTCCGTGTGTATTCCGGTACCTGTAATTCCGGTTCATACGTATTAAATGCTACCAAGAATAAAAAAGAGCGTATTGGACGTATCGTGCAGATGCATGCGAATAACCGTACAGAGATTAGTAAGGTTTATTCCGGAGATATCGCTGCTGCAGTAGGATTTAAGTTTACTACAACCGGTGATACAATCTGTGATGAGCAGCACCCGGTAATCCTTGAGTCCATGGAATTCCCAGAGCCGGTTATCGAGCTTGCAATCGAGCCTAAGACAAAGAATGACCAGGGTAAGATGGGCGAGGCTCTTGCAAAACTGGCAGAAGAGGACCCTACCTTCCGTGCACATACCAATCAGGAAACTGGTCAGACCATTATTGCCGGTATGGGTGAGCTTCATCTGGAGGTTATTGTAGACCGTCTGCTTCGTGAGTTTAAGGTTGAGGCAAACGTTGGTGCACCTCAGGTTGCTTACAAGGAGACAATTACCAAGGCTGTTGATGTAGATAGCAAGTATGCTAAGCAGTCAGGTGGTCGTGGTCAGTATGGTCACTGTAAAGTTAAATTTGAGCCGATGGATGCAAACGGTGAGGAATTATTTAAGTTTGAGTCCAGCGTAGTTGGTGGTGCGATTCCGAAGGAATACATTCCGGCTGTCGGCGAGGGTATCGAGGAAGCTACAAAGGCTGGTATCCTGGCAGGATTCCCAGTTGTTGGTATTTATGCTAATGTATATGATGGTTCTTACCATGAGGTTGACTCGAATGAAATGGCATTCCACATTGCCGGTTCTATGGCATTTAAGGAAGCTATGCAGAAAGCAGAACCGGTATTACTTGAGCCTATTATGAAGGTAGAGGTTACAATGCCTGAGGAGTACATGGGTGATGTAATCGGAAGCTTAAATGCAAAGCGTGGACAGATTCAGAGCATGGATGACCTTGGCGGTGGTAAGATTGTACGTGCATTAGTACCACTTGCAGAGATGTTCGGATACTCAACAGAGTTACGTTCTTCTACACAGGGACGTGGTAACTACTCAATGTTCTTTGAGAAATATGAGCAGGTTCCGAAGTCTGTACAGGAAAAGATCCTTTCTAAGAAAGACTGATAATTTTGATCATCTGCAGTCTGTTGGTGTTTAAAGCCAACGGACTGCAGGAGATATAACGTTATTGTTCACTTCGTTCTCAGTAACGTTGCCAAAAATTCATTCCAGATTGTTTTCTGCAATGGAATTTTGGCATATCCATGCCAAAACACCTCGCGGGATAGTGAAGTGTGAACAGTAACGATAAATCTATAGAAAAAAATAATAAACAGTGAGGTAATTATCATGAAATTAAGTGCACGCAATCAGTTAAAAGGGAAAGTAGTAAGTATCAATAACGGAGCTGTAAACTCCATCGTTTCTATTGATATCGGCGGTGGAAACATTATCACAGCAACCATCTCCTGTGCAGCAGTTGAAGAATTAAACCTGAAAGTAGGTTCTGATGCTTATGCAGTGATCAAGGCTACTAATGTCATGGTAGGTATTGATGAATAAACTTTACACAGCTCAGGAGGTCGCAGACCGTCTGAAGATCAAAAAGACAACGGTCTATGAACTTATCAAGCGCGGTGAGCTGGAATCTTCCAAAATCGGAAAACAACTCAGGGTCAGCGAAGAGCAGTTGACACAGTATCTTAACAGAAGCAGTTCCGGCAATTCCGAAAGCGGGCAGGATATTCCATACACTTCTGTTAATTTTGAACCTGAGAGCTCTCTGCTGAAGAGAGATTATCTGCTTCATTCCAGTGGTATCATTTTAGGCGGCCAGACTTCTGCCGCCCTGGAGCTTCTTCTCGGCAAAATGTCCGCTCATCCTGATGGCCTTCCTGTCCTGCAGTCTCATATCTGTCTCTTATACACATCTCCGAGCCCACGAGACTCGACGTCATCTCGT
>UQXF01000038.1 GCA_900544905.1 uncultured Clostridium sp. | reverse complement strand
TCGGAGATGTGTATAAGAGACAGGGTCTGGACTGCGCAAATGGTGCATCCTCCACTGTTGCAAAGGCGGTGTTTGAGGCGCTGGGTGCGAAAACCTATGTGATTCATAATGAGCCTGACGGAATCAATATCAATGATAACTGTGGTTCTACCCATATTGAACAGCTGCAGGAGCTGGTGAAGGAGAAGAAGCTGGATATTGGATTTGCCTATGATGGTGATGCAGACCGTTGTCTTGCGGTGGATGAGTATGGGGAAATTATTGACGGAGATAAGATACTTTATGCCTGCGGATGCTATCTGTCAGAGCGGGGCGAGCTTAACAATAATACAATTGTCACCACGGTTATGTCAAATCTGGGACTTTATAAGGCTCTGGATAAGAAGGGAATCTCCTATGAGAAGACCGCAGTCGGCGACAAATATGTATTTGAGAATATGATGGAGAACGGTCATTCTCTTGGCGGAGAACAGAGCGGACATATCATTTTCAGTAAATATGCCACCACCGGGGATGGAGTGCTTACCTCAATTAAGCTGATGGAGGTTTTGCTGGAGAAGAAGGCATCTGCATCGGAATTGTTCCGTGATTTGAAAATTTACCCACAGCTTCTGGAAAATGTAAGGGTCAAGAGTAAGCCGGAGGCAAGAGCCGATGAGGATGTGATTGCTGCGGTGAAAAAGGTTGAGGAAGCTTTGGGGGACGAGGGAAGAATTCTTCTTCGGGAAAGCGGAACAGAACCGGTAATACGTGTAATGGTAGAAGCGGCAACTGACGAGTTGTGCAGACAGTATGTAGATGAAGTGGTGAAGGTTATAAAGGCGAAGGGACATGAGGCTTAGGAGGCACGGCATGGATAAAATGCGGAAGGGATATATCAGAATACTTTTACTTGCTGCCATACTGCTGGCAGCAGGTCTGATACCGGGAAGGACAAGCTATGCGGCGAAAAAGAACGGGTGGTCAGGCGGCTGTTTTTATGTAGACGGCAAGAAACAGACCTCCACCTGGGTGAAGGACAAGTATGGAACTTATTATGTGAACAGCTCCGGTAAAAAAGTGACGGGGTGGAAGAAAATCCGTGGGAAATATTATTACCTGAATGAGGCAAAAGGCGGAAAGCTCCGGAACAGCAAAAAAAAGACAGGTCTTAGACTTTCCACATTGAGCGGAGATGTGCTGACAATGGGAATTGATATGTCCCAGTGGCAGGGAAAGGTGGACTGGGATAAGATTAAGGCTTCGGGTGTGAGCTTTGTCATGCTCCGCCTTGGATATGGAAAGGGAAGGTATGGAAGCAGGAGCTGTACTATGGATTCCAGATTTGAATCCTATGTGAAAGGAGCACAGGAGGCAGGAATCCCAATCGGAATCTATTTTTATTCCTATGCGAAGACTCCGAAACAGGCACTGGCAGAGGCAGAATATACCATTGAGCAGTTAGACGGAATCAATGTCTCATTTCCGGTGGCTTATGACATAGAGGATGCAGCCATTTTAAGCGCTACCAATACCGCCACCAGAACGGAGATGGCGAGAACTTATATGGAGACAATTAAGGCAGCGGGATATACACCGATGTTTTATTGTAATAAAAACTGGTATGATAATTATCTGGATGCAGAAGCTTTAGAGGACTATGAGTTCTGGTATGCCAGATACACTTATGCAGAGCCGGACAGAAGCCTCTATAACTGCGGTATGTGGCAGGCTACCTCCACACAGAAGCTCAGTGGAATTACGGAGAATACAGTGGATTTGAATTTCCTGTATAAGGATTATTCCAAATCCGTTAAGAACCGCAAGCAGGCATTGAAATACGGCTGGCATAAAGAAAATGGTAAGCTGTATTATTACTATCAGGGGAAAAAGCATGACAGCGGATGGTTTACTATGGCTGGTGAGAAGTACTATTTAAAGGGCGGTGCCGCTTCCACCGGATGGAAAACCATATCGGGAAAACAGTATTATTTTAACAGCAAGGGTGTAATGCAGACCGGTTTTACCAAAATCAAGGGAAAGATTTATCTGTTTAGTTCCAACGGCGTATTGCAGAAATCCACCAGGGAACAGGGCGTGACAATTCGCGAGGATGGCTCCTGCGTGATAAAGTCCGGCTGGTACAAGAATTCAAAGGGAAAATATTTTTACCGCTATTCTTCTGGGGCAATTGCGAAGAACAAGTGGGTTCAGGTGAAAGGTAAGAAATATTACTGTGACGGCAAGGGCTACCGTGTGACCGGTTTCAAAAAAATAAAGGGAAAGAAATATTATTTTAATACCAAGGGTATAATGAAGAAAGGGTGGCTCACCTATAAAGGAAAGAAATATTATTTTAAATCCAACGGGGTGATGCAGACCGGATGGCTGAAGTATAAGAAAAAGAAATATTACTTTAAGAGCAATGGACAGATGGTGCAGGGAAAGACCATAAAGATTAAAGGGAAAAAATATAAGTTTAATAAAAAGGGACAACTGGTAAAGTGATTGAGGATAGAATATGCAGAACAAAGTGAGAAAAAGAGACCAATTTAAGAGAGTAATCAATTTTTTTGAGGGATTTATCCTTCTGGCATTTCATATTTTGGCATTTGCCTTTGTGTGGTATTCAGAATATGTTAAACAGCTGGAAATCCCGTTTTTCCGCAGAGGTGACTGGGCAGTAATCGGTGTCTACGGACTGATTCTGTTTTTGCTGACAAGCTTATACGGCGGTTTTAAAATAGGATATCTGCGGCTTATGGATGTATTGTATTCCCAGATTCTATCCCTGGTCTGTGCCAATGTTGTAGCCTATATCCAGATTGTACTGATTAGCAGACATTATCTGTCAGCCATTCCGCTGGTGGAAATGACAGTGGTGCAGATAGTGGCAATTCTGCTATGGGTTTTCATCTGCAGGGAAATATATAAAGTGTTGTACCCGCCAAGACAGATGCTGATGGTCTGCTATGACCGGGACCCGGATGAAATGATAATGAAAATGAGCTCCAGAAAGGACAAGTATGAAATCAGCGACCTTGCGGACCTGACAGTGGAGAGCCTGGAAAGTGTCTGCGATATGGTTTCTGATTACGAGGCGGTTCTGATATATGACATACCGGCATATGAGAGAAATATTATATTGAAACGGTGCTTTACAGAATCTGTCAGAACCTATGTGACACCGAAGATATCAGATATATTATTAAGAGGCGCTGACAATATCCATCTGTTTGACACGCCTTTGTATCTGTCCAGAAATAAAGGCTTATCCGGAGAGCAGATTATATTCAAACGGCTTTTGGATTTGGCATTGTGCATTCCGGTTTCCATTATTTTACTGCCATTGTTTCTTGTGATTGCCATACTGATTAAGGCATATGACGGGGGTCCGGTGCTTTACAAGCAGCCTCGTCTTACCCTTGACGGTAAGGTCTTTGACATTTACAAGTTCCGCAGTATGCGGATGGATTCTGAGAAAAAGGGGGCGCAGCTTGCCAAGAAGGATGATGACCGGATTACACCTGTGGGAAAGGTACTCCGGGCAATTCATTTTGACGAGTTCCCACAGCTGATTAATATTATCAAGGGCGATATGTCTTTAGTGGGTCCGAGACCGGAGCGGCCTGAGATTGCGGAGCAGTACAGGGAAGTAATTCCGGAATTTGATTTCCGGCTGAAGGTAAAAGCAGGTCTTACGGGATATGCCCAGGTATATGGAAAATATAATACAACACCATATGATAAGCTGAAGCTTGATTTGACTTATATAGAGAATTATTCATTCTGGCTGGATATTAAGCTGCTTTTTCTGACCTTTAAGATTTTATTCCAGAGAGAGAATACAGAGGGAATTGATGCCAATCAGATTACTGCAATCAAACAGAAAAAGGAGTAGCTTCCATATGAACCAGGCATTTGTCAAGGTGGTATTTTCGGAGCTGGTCCGTATTGTAACCTTTCCATTCCGGTTAATACCCATCAAACAAAACAGGATATTGTTTACCGGGCTTACAGGGGGAAAAAATTATGATTATTCCTGTAATCCCAAGTATTTATATGAATATATGCGGGAGCATTTTCAGGGGCAGTTCGAGTACGTATGGGCTGTCAGCGATAAGAAAAAATATGCTTTTTTAGAAGAAGAAGGAGTTAAACTTGTTAAACATTTTACTGTTTCTTCTTTTCCTATGTTATTGACCGCAAAAGTAATTGTGACAAACGGCTCCTATGCGCCGTGGTTTCCTTTCCGCTCCGGACAGTATGTCATTAATACATGGCATGGCGGCGGCGCCTATAAGAGGGTGGAAAACGGAAGACCGGATGCCGGCTGGGCTTCCAGAAAGAGGGCAGAGTTCTGCGCCTCTAACATTGACCTGTTTTTGGCAAGCTGCAAGGTACAGGAGCAGCAGATGATTCGGACAACGTACCAGTATAAGGGGGAGGTACTGCGGGCAGGCACTCCGAGAAATGACAGGCTGGTAAATGGCAGCACCGGGGAGATGAGAAAGAGGGTGCGGGAGAAATATAATATTCCGGAAAACGGAAGAATTGTACTTTATGCGCCGACCTACCGGAACACAGGGATTTCAGTTGTAATGGACAGTGACTATCTGTTGGAAAAGCTGGATGCCATGGGGAATCCGGTAAATCTATTACAGCGGAATAGCGCAAACGGCTCTGAACCGGTTAAATGGTATTTTATGTGCCGTTATCACCGCTACCAGGATGACAGCATGGATATCCGGGTGAATGGGAAAAATGTCATTGACGTAATGGATTATCCGGATATGCAGGAGCTTCTCTGTGCAGCGGATATTCTGATTACCGATTATTCCTCCTGCGTATGGGACTATGCATTTTTGAGGCGTCCCTGTTTTTTGTTTGTGCCGGACAAGGAAGCATATATTGCGGACACCGGTTTTTATGTCAGTGTGGACGAATGGCCCTTTGCACAGGCGGAGAATATGGAGGAACTGGCGGAGAATATAGGGAAATATGATGCAGATACAGCACAACGCCAAATAGATATGCATCTGAAGAGGCTTGGAAGTTATGAAACAGGGGAATGCTGTAAAAGGCTTGCGGATAAAATTTGCAATGAAAGAGGTCATGGATAAATGTGTAAATGTAATATATCTATTATTATGCCGGTGTATAATAATGAAAATTATATGTCAGATACATTGCAGTCTGTTTTGAAACAAACATACCAGGAATTTGAGATTATTGTAGTGGATGATGGCTCTACAGACCAAACGAAACAAATTGTAGAGAAGTACAGCAGGCAGGACAGCAGGATTCGGTATTTTTATCAGAAGCAATCCAATGCCGGCACAGCAAGAAATTATGGAATGTCATTTGCAAATGGTAAATATTTGATGTTTTTAGACGGTGACGATTTGTTTGACGAGAATATGCTTGGCGAAATGTATGCCCGGATTGAGAGGGAGAATGCAGATATATGCATCTGCAATGCAGACCAGTATGATACCCGGAACAATGTCTATATTTCAAAACCACAATATTTAAGAAAAGAGTGTCTGCCGGAAAAGACAACTTTTTCGAGGGAGGAGCTTGGAAGGACGATTTTCTATTTTACAAGTTTGGTCCCGTGGAATAAACTGATAAGAAGGGCATTTTTAGAAGAATATAATATCCGGTTTCAGGACATTAAACGGGCAAATGACCAGTTGTTTTCTTGTATGGCATTGATTTTTGCGAAGAGGATTACTGTTGTAAATAAGATTTTTGTACATTACCGTATTGGACAGGAGAAGAATTTGACAACGCATTTTTCAGACACTCCGTTATGTTCTTTTGAGGCTATGTTGTCTGTCAGAAAAGTATTGGAAAAGGCAGACTTATGGGAAAATAAAGATATCAGATGTGCATTTGATAATAAAGTAATAAACTTGTCACTGTTCAGTTTAAATATCCAGAGCACGGTGGATGGATATAGGGAATTGTATAATACATTGAAAGAACATGGATTTAAGGAATTAGGACTTGTTCTTAAGGAGGAGAATTATTATCTCAACTCATTAGAGTATCATAATTTCAAATGTATTTTAGAAAATTCCTATGAAGAATATTTGCTTATAAAAAATCATGAATACCGGGATACCATTAGCAGAAAGAATGACCAGATAAAGAAAAAAGAAGAATGCATTAAGGACTTGCGCAGGGAGAAAAAGACACTGCAAAAGAAGGAAAAGGAATTAAATTACATTAAAAGTACAAAACGTTATAAATGGATGGCAAAATTGACAGGCTTTTATCATAAGGTTATCGGCAGAAAGAAGACCGGATAGAATAATTGTTTGAAAAGGACAGGGTGGCAAGATGAAGTTAAATGAGAATACAGAGGTTTATGTAGACAAGCTGGCAATTCGTAATAATATTATGACGCTGGGGGTATTGGCAAAAAGCACATCGGGTAAGCCGGAATCCCTTGAAATTAAGCTGGCTGTAAAATTTGAAAATAAGTCAGAAACCAGGATTCTTCCACTGCCAATCACGGACACAAGCGTAGATGAGCATGGAAATTATATTGGATACGCTGTATTTGACTATGAGCTGGATACGCTGTTTGCCAATAGGGATTTGAATTGTTTTGTTGTCCGGCTGCAGGCATATAACGGCAGGCAATATCAGGATGTACTTGTGGACAATGAGGATTTTAACCAGATAAAAGAGGAAAATGAGTATTTTTGTACTGTTTCAGAGCAAAAAATAATAATAAAAAGGAAAAAGCCGGTGGCACATCCGGACAACTGGCTTATTTCCCTGTTCGGCAGTCTTTACCGGGTTATAGAATTTATAATCGGAACCTTGTTAATCCCTTTATTTCTATTGGATGGCGTCTATGTTGTATTACTGGGAAAGAGGAGACGGTTTGAAGAGAACACTTATGGCGGAAGCCAGTTGAAAAGGACGATTTTGTTTGCTAAGTGGAGATATTCATCCTTTTGCAGGTGGACCATTAATCTGGCAACCTTGAAACGGCTGCTGTTAAATATAGCCACATCTGTTTTATCGATTTTTTGCAGAAAGAAATGTATTCTTTTTGTGTCATCACGAAGAAAGGATGTCACAGGCAACATTGCATATGTAAATGATGTTTTGCAGGAAAAGAATGCGAAGGTTTTGTTCTGGTTAGAGCCGGGGAAGACAAAATTTATTAAATTCCGGAAAATTTTTTCACTGGCATATAAGCTTGCAAAAAGTAAGGTGATTATTGTAGATGACTATACACCGGTACTAAATGATATCTGGGCGCTTAAGCGTCGGGAACTGGTTCAGCTGTGGCATGCCTGCGGCGCATTTAAAACCTTTGGCTTTTCACGGCTTGGAAAGGATGGAGGACCCAACCAGACCAGCAGAAATCATAGAAGCTATGACTATGCAATGGTCAGCTCTGCTGAAATCTGCCGTTTTTATGCAGAAGGTTTTGGAATTGACGAGAAGAATGTAAAGCCGCTGGGTGTTCCGAGGACAGATGATTTCTTTAAGGAGGAATACAAAGCAGAGATTAGACAAACACTATATGAACAGTATCCTGTGCTAAAGGGCAAAAAGGTTATTCTGTTTGCTCCGACCTTCCGGGGAAATGGTGCAGGCTCAGCCTGGTATCCCTTTGAAAAGCTGGATGCGGGGGCATTACTGAAGGAGCTGGGAGAGGATTATATTCTGATTATAAAGCATCATCCTTTTGTGGTGCAGGAGCATCCTGTGGATGAAGGAACCCGCTCACAGATACTGGATTTATCAAAAGAATCAGAGATTAATGATTTGCTGTTTATAACAGATATATTGATTACAGATTATTCATCTGTTATTTTTGAAGCTTCTCTGCTGAATATTCCGATGCTGTTTTATGCTTTTGACTTGGAAGAGTATGTGGTGAACAGAGATTTTTATTATCCCTTTAAAAATTTTGTGCCGGGTAAAATTGTACGCAGCCAGGCAGAAATTATTCAATCCGTGAGAGAGGAGGCGTATGAACAGGAAAAGATAGAGAGCTTTAAGCATCGCTTTTTTGACGACCTGGATGGCAGGTCTTCTGAACGGGTGGCAGACTTTGTATTGGGACTGCTCAATGAATAAGAGGAATACAGGAATTTTTGAACTGTATTACGAGAGTAAGGGAAACATGCCTTGTGAATTTAAGGATTCTATGATACAATGGGCGAATGAGGAGATATAACAATGAAACGATTTATTAATGATGTAATAAAGTATTATGACTATGAGGTGCGGTCGGCGAAATCATCCCTCAAAACAGAGGTGGCAAATTCCTATTTGAACTGGATATGGTGGATATTAGACCCTCTATTTTCCATGATGATATATTATCTCATATTTGGTGTTGTCTTTAAGGCAAAGGAGCCGTATTTTACAACCTTTTTGTTTATCGGACAGACAATGTGGGCATTTTTCAGTAAGAATGTTGTACAGAGTGTCAAAATGATTAAGAGGAATAAGGGAATTGTGTCAAAGGTATATATTCCTAAGTTTGTCCTGTTGCTTTCTAACATGATGGTGAATGGATTCAAAATGATGATTTCCAGTGTCATTGTTATTATTATGATGATTTTTTCGGGAGTAGAGTTGTCGGCTTATGTTTTTTGGTTTATTCCGATTTTGCTTGTACTATTTCTGGTAACTTTTGCGGTAAGTGTAAATTTAATGCATTATGGTGTTTTTATTGAGGATTTAGGAAATGTAATCAATATTGCAATGCAGCTGTTATTTTACATGACCGGTATATTTTTCAGTATTGATTCCAGATTAGGACCGGATTACCCCACAGCGGCAACAATACTTACCTATGGCAATCCTATGGCATTACTGGTAAAGAATATGAGAAATGTCCTGCTATATAAGCAGGCACCGGATTATCTGGCATTGGCAATATGGGCAGTTGTAGCTGTCGTATTATCAATAATAGGTATCCGTAAGATTTATAAGAACGAGAATAGTTATGTAAAGGTGATTTAATGGAAGAGATAAAAGAAGTGACAGATAAGAATGATATTGCGATTGAGGTAAATAATCTTTGGATTGGATATAAAAATATTCAGGCATATTCTATAAAAAAGAGCCTTCTTAAACTGAAAAAGGCACATGTGGAAGAATTCCAGGCGGTGAAGGGAGTATCCTTTACGGTTCCGAAGGGTGAGATTCTTGGTATCATAGGAAAGAATGGAAGCGGCAAATCCACGATGCTGAAAGCATTGGCAGGAATTTTCAGTCCGGACCAGGGGACTATCGATTTAAAGGGGCATACGGTTTCCCTCCTGTCAATCGGTGTTGGCTTTCAGAAGGAGGTTACCGGAAGGGAGAATATTCTTTTATCCGGTATGCTGCTGGGATTTTCGGAGGAGGAAATCCGTGCCAAGATGCCTGAGATTATTGAATTTGCTGAACTGGGAAAATTTATTGATATGCCGGTAAAGACCTATTCCAGCGGAATGCATTCTAAGCTTGCATTTTCAATAACGGCAATATTGGAGACAGAAATCATGCTGATTGACGAAGTACTCAGTGTGGGAGATGCCAAATTTAAGAAAAAGAGCTACGCGAAGATGAAGGAATTGATTTCAAACAAAAACCGTACGGTTGTCATTGTATCCCATAGTATTGATACGCTGAAGGACCTTTGCGACAGAGTTATGTGGATGCATGACGGGGAAATTAAAATGATAGATGAACCGGAAACGGTATTGGAGCAGTACGAGGAGTTTATGCAATAGTGTTAAGACGAATTTGCAAATGGGTTGTGTTCAAATGGATGTATCCGGTAGTTTATTTTCTTGGCAGCCTGCGCAGAATCTATACCAAAAAGGTTATTTTTGTGGAGACCCATGCAGAGAGCCTGTCAGACAATTATGAGCTGTTGTATAACCGGTTACAGCGGAATGGGTATGACATACATGTCCATTATTTGAGGGTTGCTTCCTCCGGGTGGTCACACATCATTATCCGGACTGTCCGGCTGATTTGGGACATGGCAACGGCGAGATGTGTTTTTTTGAATGAATCCAATAGTGCATTTGGTGCATTTTCCTTGCGCAGGGGTACAAAGCTGGTGCAGCTGTGGCATGCCTGCGGCGCATTTAAAAAATGGGGCTACAGTGTTTCCGATAAATCCTTTGGCGACGATAAAAGGACGCTGGATGTCTATTCGGGACACCGGAATTACAATCTGGTTCCGGTCAGCGGAGAAGCCGTATGCTGGGCTTATGAGGAGGCTTTTGGCTTACAGGGGAAGCCGGATGTTGTCAGGCCCCTGGGGGTAAGCCGTACCGATGTGTATTTTGATGCAAAAAGAAAGCAGAAGGCATATGCGGAACTGTCAAAGCTTAATTTAAAGATAAAGGGGCGTAAAGTGATTTTATATGCACCTACATTCCGTGGAGAGATACGTCATGCAAAGGCGCCGGACAGGCTTGATTTGCCCACAATGTACCGGCTGCATGAAGAATATGTGATACTGGTAAAGCAGCATCCTTTTATCAGGGAAACATTGGAAATTCCGGAGCAGTACCGTGATTTTTGTATGGAGGTTGCTGACCAGATGTCCATTGAGGAGCTGCTTATGACTGCAGATATCTGTATAACCGATTATTCTTCCATTGTATTTGAGTATTCCTTGATGGAAAGACCAATTTTGTTTTTTGCTTACGATTTGGATGATTATTACGATGAAAGAGGGTTTTATTATCCTTACGAAAGCTTTGTTCCCGGACCGGTTGTCCGGACAACGGAGGAGCTGGCGGATGTGGTAGAACAGATTGACGGATTTGATATGGTAAAATTGCAGGAGTTCAGACAACAGTATATGAGTGGCTGTGATGGACATTCTACAGAAAGAATATTAGAGAGTGTATTTGGAAGGAAGTTCTAAAGAGCAGGAGGAAGAGACATGGAAGGAAGTAATGTTTATGGAGTGATTCTTGCTGGCGGCAAGGGAACCAGAATGGGAAATGTAGAAAAACCAAAGCAGTTTATGGAGATTGGCGGCAAACCGATTATTGTCCATACGATTGAAAAGTTTGTAATGAATTCCGAGTTTGAAAGGATTCTTGTTCTGTCGCCTAAGCAGTGGATAAAGCATACAGAGGATTTGATTCGGAAATATATTCCGGATAACGGGCGAATTAAGGTAATTGAAGGCGGAGTAACCCGGAATGAAACAATTATGAATGCAATTTCTTATATTGACACAATGGGAAAGCTGGATAATAATACAATTATTGTTACCCATGATTCCGTGAGACCGTTCCTGACACATAGGATTATTGAGGAGAATATCCGTTATGCCAAGGAATATGGAGCCTGTGATACGGTGATTCCGGCTACCGATACGATTGTCGAGAGCAAGGACCAGCAGCTGATTACCGGCATTCCTGACCGGGCGACGATGTATCAGGGGCAGACCCCGCAGTCATTTAAGGCGGCACATCTGCGGGCACTTTATGAGTCTCTGTCTGAGGAGGAAAAAGACATTCTTACAGATGCATGCAAGATTTTGGTGATAAAGGGAGAAAAGGTACATTTGGTTGAAGGGGAGGAGTCGAATATTAAGATTACCTATCCGTATGATATGAGGGTGGCAGAAGCCCTTTTAGGAGGCATGTAGATATGTTAAATGCGGTATATCAGTTAAAGAAGCCCCGGCAGTTTGAGATGGTTTTTAAGGATATTACGTTTGACCAGGAGCATATTATTGTACGTCCTACGCATTTATCCATCTGTAATGCGGACCAGCGTTATTATCAGGGGAACCGGCCAGAGGAGGTATTAAAGAAAAAGCTTCCCATGGCATTGATTCACGAAGGTATCGGCAAAATCGTGTATGACCCCACCGGACAATTCCAGGTGGGTGACCGGGTTGTTATGATTCCGAACCTGCCCTGTGAAGAGGATGCCGTGATTGCAGAAAATTACCTGCGCAGCTCCAGATTCCGGGCAAGCGGAACAGATGGCTTTTTACAGGAGTATGTGGAGACCGTTGCAGACCGCCTTGTAAAGCTGCCGGATAATATCAATCTGACGGTGGCGGCATTTACGGAGATTGTAAGCGTCAGCTATCACGCAATTGACCGTTTTATGAAAACGGCACATTCCAGAAGAAATGCGATTGGTGTCTGGGGAGACGGAAATGTAGGTTATATCACAGCTCTTTTATTGAAAAGCCGTTATCCGGAAATAAAGGTTTATGTGATGGGAGTAAATGAGTCCAAGCTGCATGACTTCACCTTTGTGGATGGGACATTTCTGGTAAATGAGATACCGGAGGATTTTCGGATTGACCATGCATTTGAATGTGTAGGCGGAAATGGCGCCCATAAGGCAATCAACCAGATTATTGATTTTATTAATCCAGAGGGAACCATTGGAATACTGGGGGTTTCTGAGGATTTTGCCCCGATTAACACCCGGATGGTTTTAGAGAAAGGGCTTAGAATAATTGGCAGCAGCCGCAGCGGCAGGAAGGATTTTGTGAACCTGGTGGAGCTGTATAAGCAAAAACCGGAGATTGTGGAGTACCTGGAGAACATTGTAGGAGAACAGATTGTTGTCCGGGAGATAAAGGATATTACAAAAGCCTTTGAAATGGATATCCATAAGCTGATTGGTAAGACCATTATGGTATGGGATAAATAAATTTACGGATAAGAACAGAATTTTTTATAAAATGCATATATACAATAATTATAATTTTGGAGGAAAAGAAGATGAAAATTGCAGTAGCAGGAACAGGTTATGTAGGATTATCAAATTCAATTTTACTTTCACAGCATAACGAAGTATATGCCGTGGATATTATTCCGGAAAAGGTAGACATGATTAATAACAAGAAGTCACCGATTGTGGATACAGAGATTGAAGAATATCTTTCAACAAAGGATTTGCATCTTACGGCAACAACAGATGCGGAACTGGCGTATAAGGATGCAGATTTTGTTATTATTTCCACACCGACGAATTATGACCCACAGAAGAATTATTTTGACACATCTTCTGTTGAGAGTGTAATTGAGCTGGTTATGAAGATTAATCCGAATGCAATCATGGTTGTTAAGTCCACTGTACCGGTTGGATATACCTTATCCGTAAGAGAAAAATATAACTGTGATAATATTATTTTTTCACCGGAGTTTTTGAGAGAGGGAAGAGCGTTATATGATAATCTGTATCCTTCACGTATTATTGTGGGAGCGCCTCTTGAGGATGAGCGTCTGGTAAAGGCTGCCCATACATTTGCCGGTCTGCTGGCTGAGGGTGCGATTAAGGAAAATATTGACATTTTATATACAAACCCAACAGAGGCTGAGGCGGTTAAGCTGTTTGCAAACACTTATTTAGCACTCCGCGTATCCTTCTTCAACGAACTGGATACCTATGCAGAGGTAAGAGGGCTTAATACAAAGCAGATAATTGAGGGTATCGGTCTTGACCCTAGAATCGGAACACATTATAACAACCCTTCCTTCGGCTATGGTGGATACTGTCTGCCAAAGGATACAAAACAGCTTTTAGCCAACTATGAGGATGTCCCGAATAATATTATTGCTGCTATTGTGGATGCAAATAGTACCAGAAAAGACTTTATTGCAGAGCAGATTCTTCACAAGGCAGGATTCCCGGAGAACAAGAATGCGGTTGTGGGCATTTACCGTCTGACCATGAAGGCAAATTCAGATAACTTCCGCCAGTCTTCCATCCAGGGCGTCATGAAGCGGATTAAGGCAAATGGTGTGGAGGTTGTTATATATGAGCCAACCCTGAAGGAGGAAACATTCTTTAACAGTAAAGTGATTACCGATTTTGATGAATTCAAGAAAATGGCAGATGTAATTGTGGCAAACCGTAACAGCGAGGAACTGGCGGATGTGGCAGATAAGGTATATACAAGGGATTTGTATTCCAGGGATTAATAGCTGTTTGCAGGCAAAACAATAGCCTTGTATCACAAGTTGGACGTTCTATTCTATTCATGTTAAACTGGATAAAAAGGTGGATGCCACTTGTGATAGAAAGGAGAATGTTATATGTTAACAGAAGAAGACTTACGGAACATTAAAAGTCTGCTGGATGAACAGAGCCAGCGTTTGGAACAAAGACTGGACAGGCTGGAAGAGCGGATAGACAGGCTGGAAGAACGGATAGACAGGCTGGAAGAGCGGATAGACAGGCTGGAAGAACGGATAGACAGGCTGGAAAAACGTGTGGATACTTTAGAAGAAGAATTGATTGGCTTTCAAAGATACACGGTGCAGCAGTTGACGGTGATGGAGAATACTATGTCATCAAAATTTTCTGCACTGTTTGACATGCAGAATATGCATGTCAATGTCCAGGAATATAAAAAGCGGAATACCGAAATAGCCAGCCAGTTAGACTATATTACCCCGTTGAAGGAAACGGTTCAGTCCCATAGCCGGAAGCTCCAGAGACATGAGGAGATTCTGAAGGAATTGACAGCGTGTTAGCTGGTGTTGATAAAACACTTACAAATGAAGAGATTATATTGTGTATAGGGCTATAGAACCTTTCATATGATTCTATAGCCCTGCATTATTTTCCTGTAAATTTTGAGATAATATATCGTGGTCTGCCCTTTACCTCTTCATATATCTTTGAAATGTAATAGCCTGTGATTCCCATGCTCATCATAATCATACTGCCAATAAACAAAATCAGCAGAATCACAGTTGTGAATCCTTCTATTGCCATACCACTAATATAGTGGGCAAGTGTCTGTATTCCAAGAATAATTGCAAGTAAAAAAGAAATAGCTCCGGCAACAGTAACTATCTGCATTGGTAAAGAAGAAAAGGCAGCAATATTTGTAACAGCATATTTGACAAGTGACAGGGTTGACCATTTTGATTCTCCTTCCTCCCGTTCCCTTACATCAAATTCTACTTGGGTTTTTTCAAACCCTATCCAAGAGGACAGTGCTCTGAAAAAGGCATTTTTCTCCTGCATTTCCAGCAAAGCATTGACAGCCCGGCGGTCTAACAGCTTAAAATCAGAAGCTCTTGACATATCAATTTTTACAGCCATGGATATTATTTTGTAAAAAAGCCCGGCGCTTAATTTGTAGGCAAGGTTTTCTTTTCCCCTGCTTCGTTTCACCCCTTCGACAACCTCGTATCCATTTTCCCATAAGCGGTACATCTCGACAAGAGTCTCCGGAGGGTGTTGCAAGTCACAATCCATTACAGCACAGCAGTCTCCGGCAGCACTTGCCAGTCCGGCAAAGATTGCAGCCTCTTTTCCGAAATTTCGTGAAAAGTGTACGCCCACAACATGATTGTCTGCAGAAGCCGCTTCTTCTATCCGCTGCCATGTTTTGTCCTTTGAACCGTCATCTACAAAAACAATCTCATATTCTATATGCTCTGAACATAGAATCTGCCCTATTTTTTCTATTGCTTTTCTAATCATCTTTTCTTCGTTATAAGCTGGTAATATTACGGATAATGTACACATATATTATTCCTCCTGCTTTTTGTATACTTTAATTTCCACCATTTGATATGATAAAGTCTGTTTCTTCCGAGAATTTGACAACAATTACACCATCTATTATTTTAATTGAACCATCGTCCGGATAACAGGGCATTGCCATAACTGCTGCATTATTTGAAAAGCTGTTTATTTCTTTCTGGTCAGTGAGTTGTGGTGGATTAAATCCAAGATAACGTTTAACCCAGCGTAAACGGGAATAGCTGTTGATTAAGTAGGTACTGGTATTGTTTCCACCATACAAAAATGGAGTATCTTCGTATATAAAATGGTGAAATGAGGCATCCTCTATTGTTTTGCCGACATACAGCACCGGAAGCTCGTCCGTATAGTTTTCGGTGGACTTGATACGGGTAATCAGCGTCTGGAAATAATGGATGGTCTGTTGGTCTGCGTAATATAAACTGAGGTAATTTCCATTGGCATTCCAAATATAATTCACAATCACAAGAGATAAAAGCAATGTAATAACAGCATTCTGAATATCTATAAACACCTTTTTGGAATGAGATAATTCGCTGCTGCAATCATTAAATGTTTCAATTAATATGACCGGCAAAAGATAAAGAAAAACCATGGAGTATACCATTATCGTATAAATATAATCTTCATGGCACATAACCAGAATTGCATTTACGGCGACAGGGAGCATGGCAGTGCTTACAATAATCTCCAGTTTTACTAATCCTTGTTTTTTATGAAGAGAAACTGCAATCAATGCCGCACTGATTATATAAAAGAGCAGAATGCATGCTTTAGCCAGAAAAGACTGGTTAATGTCCCAATATTCGGTAAATGGGAATTTAAAAAAGGTGGCATATACATTTTTTAATATGACGGGTATCTCATTTAAATTTATGCCCATCTGATTGATTCCTTTATAATCACTTAATTCCACTTTATACATAGAGAGAAATAATTGTAAAACAATATAGTATAAAGTTAGACCCAGTATCAAAATGAAAACATATTTAATTCCCCGGACAAGGTTATCGGTGAAGCTGTAATGGGATGTAATCATTTCATACAGGAAAAGTAATAGAATCATAGTAATGGCTAATGGAAAATATGCCTGATAAATTCCACAGGACATTGCCATCAATATCGCAGGAATGACCAGCCGTCCCTTTTTGACAAGGTAAATTGCAAAAACTACTAAAAAAATGGCAACAGCGTAGTAATGAACACAGTATGAGAAAAACATCATGCTGGTAACAGATGGAAAAGTGACAAGGACACCGCCGATAAGTATACAGTATATCATATCGTTAATATGATAAATGGATATGATGAGACAGGAACTTAGTGATAAAATAATAAGAGCAAGAAAACATTTAAAAACAGGAATGTTATAGTTCCATCCGTGATTATTAGCAAAGTTTTGGAGCAATTCCAACAACCATCTTCCAGAGGATAAACCAACCCAACCGCCTTTTGGAGTATTAGTAATATTGTCATAATTATGAAGTACATTTAACATGATAAATGCATGAGCAAATAAACCAATCACAATGGTTGAAATAAATGTAACGATATATTTTTTTTCAATTTGTTTATAGCTGTTATATATTGTCTGGGTGATGTACATGATAATTTTCCTTTCTCTATTTGCCTGTGTTATTATCCTCGTTTTCCATTCAATAATTTAGAAGTCAAATCAGCTTCCTTATAATATTCAATGATATTTGCCAGCTGAATATCATTTTCATTGCAGTTAATGTTCCATAAGGTTTCTTCCTGGCTGTCTGCAATATAAACCAATCGGCGGTTTTCTCTGACCAGAACGGTGTTAATGTCGTTCATTACAGTCATTATCTTCATCCAGATATCATCCGCATACGGACAAAGCTCCTGGATTTTATTCCAATTAAGTGTTTCATCAGGTAAAATGTGTGGTGGAAATAATGTTCCTGCTCCGGTAGTCGCCATTAAATCCATTCTGTCTACGCCTATAAAACTAGAATCTTCTTTTACCCACTCACGATATGGCAGAATATTACCGCTTGTGTCAAACATGATACGATGAACACGCATAGCCGAAATTGCATTTGGATATTTTTTGTAAGATTCATATAAAAGTTCAATCATGCATTTGTCGTAGATTAAATCGTCATCTACTGTGATGATTATATCATCCGGAAATTCCTGAAGGGCAGGAATTATTTTTTTGAAAGATTTATAGTCGTAGTCAGTCCATCTGATTTCCAGTCCGCGTGATTGCATTTGCAATAGACGTTCTGGTAATTTGGAGATTCCGTCAGGAAAATTCTCCTTTGCCAGCCACAGTATAATCTTATCTGCTTTGATTGTTTGATTCATAATGCTTTCTATGGCAGCAGCAACGGTGTTAATTCTTGCTGGATATGTGGTCATGGAGACAATTATGCGGGGTGTCCTGGAAACGTTATTTACACCGGTAATATTAAGAAAAGAACTTAAGCCGCAAATGGTTTCCTGAAGCTGTCTTATATCACAGCGTAATGCATTTACAGTATTGTTAAGTCTTTTGATTTCCTGTTGTTCCTTTGACTCTTTTTTTGTAAAATGTTCAAATTTTCGCATGGTTAACGGATAAACCGCCTTTAATTTGCTTTTTACGATTCTGGAAATTTTTGCTTTCCCTTTTTTAAGGAATTTCATTTGGTAGGAATTGCTTTGTATGTCGCGAAATTGACTATACAATTTGTTATTGTTTATATCACTTGATTTGCATTTTCTAAATAGGTCAGAATTAAAAATTTTATGTAAGGTTTTATAATATCTCCGATAATATTTTGAGCGGAATTTACCTGCATAATTATTTAGCGCATAGATATAGTTACTCATTGAAAAATATAAAATAGAAGGTTTGATTGCTTCAGCGTATTCTAATTTATTCGCCTGATTGATTACTTCTTGCACTGCTAATAATACGTTATTGAGTTTTTTCTGCTTAAATGTAGTGAGCGCTTCCTTGCGATTGATACGATAATACATAAATGGTCTGTCAATGTAGGTTATGCTTTTTGCCATAGCAACGCTAAGCGAAGCAAAGGTGATATCATTGGTTGTTGTAAGTGCCATAAATTTCAATCCGGTCTTTTCAATATAACTTTTTCGATACAGCTTATTCCAAGGAGTTGGATTAACAATGCTTAAAATTCGGCTGGGTACATCCTGATAGTTAAAACATTCCTTATCAGATGGCAATAATGTCTGGTTAAGACCATGGTATAAAGTTTTTTTCCCGGTTATCTGGTCCACCCGGTAGTAGTCAAAAACGGTAATATCCGCACCGGTTTCATCCGCTTTTTTAACTGCCTCTTTTAAAAAGTAGAGTTCACAATAGTCGTCACCGTCAAAAAAATAAATATATTCGCCTTGTGCATAGGACATTCCATTGTTGCGTGCAACGCCGGCGCCCTGGTTTTCCTGTTTGATAAGCTGTATTCTGCCATCCTGTCTTGCATAGGATGTTATAATTTCACACGTATCATCAGTTGAACCATCGTCTACCACAATTATTTGAATATTCTTTAATGTCTGGTTTATAAAGCTGTTTAGCGTCTCACTAATATATGGACTTACGTTGTATGTTGGAATTATAATGGAGACCTTTATATTATCCATTTTTGTTACCTCTCTGAATCGTTTTAGTAGATTTCGTCCCAAAAGCATTGCTTTAAGCTGCTTTTGGAAAATATGACTTATTTGCTTATAGTATTTTTATCCTGTATATGATTACATAGACCGGATGTATTTCAAATCATCTGATACAATGACTCCTGTTGTGTTCTGACCATAATAAGAGCCGACAGCATAAGCAATATCGTTGGCTTCTAAAATTTCCGTAATAGTATTGAACGAATTGCGTTCTCCTAAGCGATTTATATCGTCAAAAATGATGACGAATGATTTATTCAGGCATTGTGGAAGATTTTTCAGAATATCTATTCTGGAAAGCTCGGGCATATCTCCACCGAATGGAGCGTCAATGACAATTAAATCAAACTGCTTATCCTTAATCGCTTCATCAAATCCCTCAAATACTCTGATTTCTGAATGATTTTGGAAATCTTCCATGGCATAATTGCAATGTAAAATATTTGTATTTTGTTCCAATGGATAACTGTGGGTAAAAAATTCTATCCATTGGGAATCGCTTTCCACTACAGTGTGCTGTACTTCCTTATAGTGGTTTGAATATTGTCCAATAATTTTTGTACTCTGTCCCAATCCCAGTTCTAAAATGTGCTTTGGTCTGACCTCGTTAAGCACACGGTACAAAACATACGAGCATTGATAACCAATTGCCCATCTTCCTAACGATAGTGATTTTTTCGTCAGCCATTCAGATTCTGATATTGTATTGTTGAAAATAAATGCCCAGTTATTTTCATGAACCAGAGCGAGCGTATCTCTTTGTAATTGGTTAATATCTTTCATGTTCTTAACAGTATTAGAAGTATATGCGGATATGGTTTCCGACATTTTCTCAAACTGCATATTGTTTTTGCTTTGTAGCTCGGAAATTCCATGTTGCAATTGTGTAATTAGTTCATTTTGCTGAATCATGGTCGCGTTAATTTTAATTAATGAATCGTTTAGGTTTGAAAGCATACTTGTTTGTGAGTTGCTTATTTGTTCCATGTATTCAGTTAATAGCTTGTTGTTGTTTCGCTCCATGTTCCGGAGTGATTTCAGAAGCATTTCTGTCTGAAACTTAAGCTGATATTTTGATGCCGGAAAAATACGGGTATATAATTTTTTTATCCAGTTCATTGATGTTCTCCTTGTTTTATAAAATAGTAGTTAACATTCTTGCCTAAAATGTTATTAGAATAAGAATGAATAAATTTAAGGAGGCGATGATATGGTAACAACACCAATCAGGCGAAAAGAGGATATTGAGTTATTAAAGGATTATTTTATGCAGATGGGAGAATACCGGGATTATGCAATGTTTGTGGTGGGGATTAACACCGCATTACGGATTAGCGATTTGCTGCGCTTAAAATGGAAGGATGTGTGGAATTTTGAGAAAAAAACATATCAGCTGCACATTTATGTAACGGAGCATAAGACAGGAAAATATAACTGCATCGCCTTAAATGATAGCTGCCAGGCTGCACTAACATTGTTTGGCAAACAGCTTAAGAGGATAAGACCGGAGGAGTATATATTCTTTTCGGGAAATGACCGGTACCGGCATATTACCCGCAACAGAGCCTATAACATTATTAAACAGGCGGCGCTTGCCACCAGTATTGACGGTAATATCAGCTGTCATTCCCTGCGAAAAACCTTTGGGTACCATGCATGGAAGTGTGGAACGCCGCCGGCACTGCTTATGAATATTTACAATCATTCCAATATTGAGATAACAAAGAGGTATCTGTCCATTGAACAGGATGATAAGGATGAGCTGTTTCAGGCGATGAATTTGTGAAAAAACATGTCTTTTTAAAGTGCTTCCCCTTGTTATTTTCTATAGTTTTGGGTAAAATATCCATGAGATTTATGTAAATGCAGAGATTAATGATGGAACGGAACTGGCAGAATATATGGAGATTTTTAAAAGTTCGGATGTGATGGATAATAAAAAATTTCCTAATATTTGTAATACAGTCCGCTATTATAAGGAAGGAAAGGGGCGGAGCAAGATGTGTACTGTTGTTGAAGAATATGCAAAAGAATATGCCAAAGAAAAAACATTAGAAACTGCAAGGTCACTTATAGAAAGCCAGGTTAGCGATGACATTATCCATAGAGCTACCGGCTTGTCGTTTGAAGAAATTGATAAACTGCGGAATGAGTAACTGTTTTCTGTCAGTATGAATATGTGGAGCCGTACTATGTAGGTACGGCTTTTTAAGCATTTGTACATGAAACCAGTTTGCTTTGACAGAATTTGGGTTTTTTCACGGGAATTTTAAATAATTTGCATAATATAATACAAGTGTGTTATAATTCAACAGATAACATTTTAGGCAAAAATGTTATCTGTTATGCATTAATTTTAGCATGTTATGTGGATAATATTGAAGGAGAGAAAAATGTCAGGAGTTTGGTCGCAATTGGTCAGGAGAGTGCCTCCTTTTAAAAATATATATCATCAGATAGACACTTTGAAAGAAAAAAATGAGGAGTTGAGCCGGGAAAATACGGCATTAAAGAAGGAATATGCCGCATTGGCAAAGAGATGCGAGTATATTTTTGAGGTTGAACAGCGCTTTGAAAAGAATATGAGTGCACATTATGAGACATTAAAGCAGGAAGTGAGGGATACACGGGAAGAACTGCAAAGTCACAGAAAAGCACAGGACAAAAGGCATGAGGAAGTGGTTGCCCGGATTGAAGGGAATCACAGGGCGATTGTTGATAAAGAGAAGAAGGATTTTGCACATTTAGAGGCAGTGAATCGTCAGTTGATGAAAGACATTCAGTATTATTATTATAAAGGTCTGCATCCAGACCAATATGAAGAGAATTTGGCAGAGTGGTATCAGATGATGACCGGAAAAGAGTTAGATTTAAATCATCCGGTCACCTTCAATGAGAAGGTGCAGTGGTTAAAGTTGTATGACAGTACTGAATTAAAGACCCGGCTCGCAGATAAATATCTGGTGAGGGATTACGTGGCAGAAAAGATTGGCAGCCAGTATTTAATCCCGATACTGGGGGTTTATGATACTTTTGAGGATATTGATTTTGAGAAACTGCCACAGAGGTTTGTAATGAAGACAAATCATGCCAGTGGATGGAATATTATTGTAAAGGATAAGGAACATTTTAATAAAGAAGAAGCCAGAAGCAAATTTAAGTTCTGGCTGCATAGAAATTATGCTTATAGCAGTGGTCTGGAATTACATTATAAGGATATTCCACCTAAGATTGTGATAGAAGAGTATATAGAAAATGGTGAAGATGAATTGTTTGACTACCGTTTTTTCTGCTTTTCGGGCAAAGCATATTCTATATGGATTGATGTGGATTCGGGCAAACCGACACATAGACGTAATATATATGATTTAGATTGGAATTTGCTTCCGATAAAGGTAAATTATCCGAATGATGCGAGCTTGGAACGAAAGCCGGAGCATCTTAAGGAAATGATTGAGTTAGCAGAACAATTGAGTGAAGGTATTAATATGGTGCGTGTAGATTTGTATGAGGTAGCCGGGAAAATATATTTTGGTGAAATGACATTTACGCCACAGTCAGGTCAGGGAAAATGGGAGCCGGAGGAATACAATAAATTGTATGGAGACCAAATTATTCTTCCTGAAATAGAAAAATAATATATGGAGAAAGAGTAATACGTTATGAAGAAAAAGATAAAGAATTTGATTGCAAAGCTTCCGGGGATTCGGGGTTTCATGAAAAAGTGGATAAAGGCGAGAAAGGATATTGAAGCCTTGAAAAAGCAGAACAAATCCTTAAATTCCAGGAATGCAAAGCTGAATAAAGAAGTGACAGAATTAAAGCAGAATCTGTCCCAGATGTCTGAAAATGTGCACAGAAGCTGTGTGACCAGTGATTTGGCACAGTTAAATATACGACATTCCCAGATGAAAATGGAAGAGCTGCTTTTGGAAACGGCAGAGGACAGGGCGCAGACACTTAACCTGCAATATGAGGAGGAAATCCGACTCTTGAAGGCGGACAGACCATTGGTTTCCATTATTATGCTGAACCGGAACGGGAAGCATAATCTGGAGATTTTGATGAATTCTTTCCATGATAAACAGTTTTATGATAATTTTGAGATTATTTGTGTGGATAATGCATCCACAGATGATTCCATGGAATATCTGGAGTCCTGGGCTTCGGAGTTTTCCATTAAGATAATCCGCAACCAGGTAAATATGTCCTTTTCCGCAGCCAATAATCTTGGTGTGGAGAATGCGTCAGGCGAGTATCTGTTGTTTTTAAATAATGATACGGAGGTTACGGATGGCTGGATGGATGAGCTTTTGATTGCAATGAAAAAGGCAGACAATCCGGGTGCGGTTGGAGCAAAGCTGATTTATCCGCAGATTCCGGAGGGTACTGTAAATGAAGGAAAGTCCTTCAGTATCCAGCATAACGGAATTGCTTTTCGTGACAGCATCCGGGAAAAGGCATATTTTATACAGCCGTATAATATGGGAAACGGACAGGCTGATTGTGACCATGGCACGGCTTTGATAGAGCGTGCATGTGTGACTGCGGCGGTTCTGATGATGAAGAGGGAAGCCTTTGATGAAATTGGGGGCTTTGACGAGAGATACATTTATGGATATGAGGATGTTGACATTTGCCTGAAGCTGGTAAAGGCCGGATACAAAAATTACTATTGCCCGACCTGCCTCGTGTACCACTATGAGTTTGGCACGCAGTTAAAGGATGTGGCGAAGGCTGTCAGAATCCGGCGGCTGCATAATATGGATGTGTTTAAGGGAAAATGGCAGAGCTATTTATCAGAAAAGCTGTTGGAAGACAAGCTTTTAAACAGACATTTGTTTACAGAGGAAAAGCTGGTGGTTGGATTGGTGGTAACCGAATCTGACCCGAAAACCACAGCGGGAGATTTCTTTACCGCCATGGAGTTTGCCAATTCCCTGATGAATATGGGATATGAAGTGAAATATTTAAGCCGCAGGGGAGAAGAGGACTGGTATGATGTCGGTATTGAAGTAGATGTTCTGATTTCCCTGCTGGATGCCTATGATATTTCAAAGATTTATAATACAAAGAACGACTTAATTAAGATTGCCTGGGCGAGAAACTGGTTTGACCGCTGGTGCGAAAAGGAATTTTTCGGACAGTTTGATTTGGTATTTGCTTCCAGCAAAACCGCATGTGAGTATGTGGATGCCCATAGCAATCATAAGTCTATACTGTTCCCAATTGCAACGAACAAGGGGCGCTTCTATTCAGGAGAACGGGAATTGCTGACAGAGGAGGAGATGGAGAAATTCCACTCGGATTATGCATTTACCGGAAGCTACTGGAATGTGAAAAGAGATATTATTGATTATCTGAATCCGGAGGAGTTACCTTACCAGTGCAAAATATTTGGTGTCAACTGGGAACAGATTGATAAATTTAAGGATTGTGCCCAAGGCTTTGTATTGTATGAGGATATGCCGAAGGTGTACCAGAATACAAAGATAGTAATTGATGATGCCAATCATGTGACAAAGTCATATGGAGCAGTAAACAGCAGAGTGTTTGATGCCCTGGCAGCCGGAGCGCTGGTTCTCACCAATGGGGTCATTGGCGCAGAGGAAACCTTTGGCGGTCTTCTGCCATCTTTTAATGATGAACAGGAATTTAAGCAGAAGCTGACCTATTATCTGGAGAACAGCCAGGAGCGGAAACAGCTGGTAAGCCAGCTGCAGCAGTTTGTTTTAGAGCATCACACCTATGATGCAAGGGCAGAAAAGTTAAAAGAAATCTTACTGGCATTTAATGAGGATGTCATAGAGGAGATAACTATTGATATCTGCGGTGCTATGCCGGATGATGAAACCAAGAAATTCTGGGGTGACCAGCACTTTGCCATGGCAATGAAAAAGGAATTTGAAAAATGCGGTTATAAGGCAAATGTTTTGCCGAGAGACCGGTGGTATGACAGGAGCAGGGCAAAATATATTCTTGTTTTGCGCGGCACAAAGCCGTATTATCCTTCCGTGCGGGATGGAAGAAAGTATATTATGTGGAACATCTCCCATCCGGAGGATGTGACCATAGAGGAATATAATCTGTATGACTATGTATTCTTTGCCTCGGAAAAGATGAAAAGGGAAATTGGATTGCAAATCCAGCCGGAATCCAGAGTATTGCTGCAGTGTGTGGATGATGAGGTTATGACCTGTGAAGCGCATAAGGATAAGAAATATGAACTTTTATTTGTAGGTAACTCCAGACATATATTCCGTCCGATATTGAGGGATTTACTTCCTACAGAGCATAAATTATCTGTATATGGAAGACACTGGGAGGAATTTCCGGTACAGGATTATGTGGTAGCGGAGTATATGGATAACGATAAGGTGGGGCAGGCTTACCATGATGCGAAGATTCTGCTGAATGACCATTGGGATGATATGAGAGAATACGGAATTATATCAAACCGTATTTTTGATGCTCTGGCAGTGGGGGCATTTGTAATCAGCGATGATATACCGGAGATTACGACCCTGTTTGAGGGAAATGTAGTGACATATCAGACAAAAGAAGATTTGAAGAAAAAAATAGACTATTATCTGGGGCATATGGAAGAAAGAGACCAGATGGCAAAGCGGGGACAGGAAATTGTCCTAAGCAGTCATACCTTTAGACACAGAATTCAGGAAATATTGGAGATTTTGAGGGAGATGTAATATGAAAACCGGTAAAGAAAGACTAAAATATGTAGATGTAATCCGCTTTTTTGCGGTATGTTTGATTGTGATGTCCCATTTTAATCTTTCTCTACCGGCGGCAGATATACAGATTCAAGGAAATCCCTACCTGATAAAAAGTGAGTTTACGCATGGTTCTTTTGGAACGCTGGGTGTTTCGCTGTTTTTTATTATTTCAGGTGTTACACTATATTATAATTATGGGGATAATTTTAATATAAAACAATTTATGAAAAAGCGTTTTCTGGGGATTTATCCTACTTTTTGGTGTTCTTATGCTCTGGTATTTTTAATTCTTTTCTGGAAATATAAACAAATTTGGTTTGGAGATATTCCGAAGTGGCGCTTTGGATTGACTGTGCTGGGAATGGACGGTTATTTCCGGTATCTAGGGGACAATTTTTACCTGATTGGCGAATGGTTTCTGGGATGTATCATTATTTTTTATTTATTATTTCCTATTTTACGGATATGTGTGAATAAGTTTCCGGTGCCTGTTGTTGTGACAGCCGTTATTTTATATGTGCTGACAGCAGTATTTAATCCATTTAAGGTTGGAATGTCTTACAATATCATTATAAGGCTTTGTGATTTCCTGTTTGGAATGCTGTGGGCAAAGTATATGAGAGACAGAAAGGTGAATGGAAAAGCGTTTTTGCTGTGTATGTTTTGTCTTATTATATGCTGTCTGATTCGCGTGCCCGGAATTTCCATATTTTGTATTACAATTTTTGGGCAGGCGTTGTTCTGTCTCTTATACACATCTGACGCTGCCGACGATCTTACGCGTGTAGAT
>UQXF01000037.1 GCA_900544905.1 uncultured Clostridium sp. | reverse complement strand
AAAGTGACATTATCTCAAGTGAATCTTAGGGAGACATTATCATAAGTTAATAACAAAATTTGTCACAAGCGGTGTTGTTGAGAAGAAATGTTTGTGGTAAAATTATAAAAACACTCTAATTTAAAGTTGGAACTTGGCAGTTAGGCTTGTGCATGCAGAAACAGAGATATTTAGGGCATAGCAAAGCTAACGTAAGTTCAAAACCTACGAGAAGCAGAATTTATGTAGTTATCAAAAATTAAGCAGTCCATTTGATGGATTTAAGTTTCCAGTAGGAAAAACTGCTAGGCATCATAACAGTTGCAATGGCAACCGCCAGATGGTTGATATGTGCAATCGTATTATGATTCATAACGGAGTGTTTATTCCGTACCCACATTCGTTTCCTAATCTGTATTTTTAAGCGGGAATTTTACCGTTCACATTCCGTGCGAAGGGAATAGCAGGTTTTAAAATATTTACTGTTGCGGTCAATGGAAAGACATAAATCATTTGGGATGGTAACCATTTAGTGTAGCCCCGGTTTTTTGTCGTTGTAGGATTTCACATGGTCAATCGGACATGTGTCAGAAAGCTTAAATGGATAGCAGTATTTCTGTTTTACATGGTTTTGGTCATAACACTTGACGTCGCGGTTCATGGCAAGTCCGGCTTCACAGGTGGGAAGGAGTCTGGAGTCTTTTGTGTTGCACTTGTCGAGTTGAATGATGCATTCACCGTTATAGAGCTTACTGACCTGATTATAAATTTTTTTTACATCATAGCCTTTGTTGGCAAGGAAAGTACATTCCGTAATGGGTAGGAAGTCATGGGTTTATGCAAGAATATCCAGTGAGATGGTGGAATCAGCAATTTCGGCAGTGGCTGTTAATTCGTAAATGGGAAGAGCGGAGATACAGTCAACAAGGATGTGGTTTTTATATCCCAATAGAAATCATATTTCTTTTCGTTTAGTTGATTGAAAGCGGTATACCGAGTTAACAGTCGCTGCTTTTGGCTAGTTATCTGGTTTAAATTTACCGGCAAGAAAAGACTTAGGGTTGTTTTGTGAAGTGTTAGCGGAAACAAGAGTAGAATCAAGTCCAATGAAGAAAATGTCAATAATACCGTGCCCTGCGAGGAAAATAATCTAGGAATGCATAATGTGGGAAAGAATGTCATTAGCAAAGTTTTGAGGAAGAGGGAAAGGGCAAAGAAATATCAAAACCGCAGTAATGAGCGATAAGAAGGTTGTTATTCAGATAAGCGACGAGCTCGGTAATCATGGAGAAACCTTCGCATTTCATAACAATAAAGGAACAAATTATGGCATGGTAGGAAAAGCCTTTCTGTCCGGCTTCAGGGTATTCCTAAACGAAAGATAAATTGAAATTGAGAAAAGTAGAATGTAAAATCCAGTACCAGATGAGGAGTGAAAAGACGGATGTCATGGGTGATTTTATGGCGATAGATAACAATTAGCTCCATTCTGTTCTGGTGATTTTGATGACTTGATTATTTCGTTTGGAATTGGTTGCTTCTATAAATTTGGAGTGGTAACAAAAATAAAAGCAGTGGGTAGATCCGTATAAATACTTCCTTTGTTGAGTTTTGCTCATGGCTGGTAAAATTAAATATAGGAGTGATGAAATTGAATTTGTATATAGCAATATGTGACGATGAACCAATATTATTAAACACACTTTCCATCATGGTGGAAAAGGTAATGTCAAAGAAGCAGATTCCTTTTCAAATCTATAGATTTTCATCAGGAAAGAAATTGGTAGAACAGGTCGAAACATTTCAACTGGTTTTTTTGGATATTGAGATGCCGAATATGGATGGGATTGATACCGGAGGGCGCATTTTACAGAGGAATCCTGACTGTAAAGTAGTGATTGCTTCCAGAAGAGTAGATCGTTTTCAAGAAACATACAAAATTAAGGCATTTCGTTTTATTATAAAACCTTATAATATGGAGGAAATTGAGGAAGCTATTGATGCATATCTGAATCAATGTATTGGAATGCAGACAGTGGAGCTTTTTCAAAAAAGAAATTCGATTTGGGTTCAGCAAAGAGATATTTGTTATGTGGTTGCATATGGCAGTTATGTTGAGGTGGTGGTAAGAAATCAGGTGTACCGAAAAGAAATATCTCTCCTTGAAATGGAGCGGCAACTTGACCAGCGTTGTTTCTTTCGCATACACAGACAGTATCTGGTGAATATGTTCTGGGTAACGGGATATGAAAAGGGAAAGGTGTTTGTATCGGGGGAAGTACTTTTGCTGTCAAGAAGGAAACAAAAGGCATTTGAGCAGGCATATATGGATTTTGATTTAGTTTACAGGTAAGAAATGATGAAAGAATTTGTATGGACAGTAGCGGAATATGGATTGGACATTATTGAATATTGGTTTGGATTAAAAATTTTGTTTGGTGCCAAAATTCATCGGAAATGGTTGGGTGGAGTTGGTGCTTTATTGTTGATTTTATTATTGGTTGTTGGAAAATGGAGTACGAAAGACATACTTTTGTATGTTACAGCATTATTTGCATTTTTACAATATTTTATGGTAGAACTGCCAAAGAACCAGAAAAGGGGCTGGGTATGGATTGACATTCTAATTATCCAATATATTCAAACGGTTATAGCGGGTGCAGTACGTTTAGTACTGGATTATAATCAATATGCAGGGGCGAATTTTTGGATATTTTTTCTAGAAAATGCTATGTATTTTATCATTGTGGTGTTGTTGTATGTTCCTCGGAAGCGTTGGGAGAGGCTCTATGGAAATGAACAAATGCCTACCTATATCAGAAAAGCAATGGTTGTGATATTGGTACTGGTGGTGATGGAATTGTTCTTTACAGTCTTAAGTCTGGAGTATATTGGTGGTCAAGTGCCTAAATATCAGTTTAAAATATCAGTTTTTAGTTTTAGTGCCATGATTAGTATCGGCATTTTGATTGCCTTTGTCTTTTACATCCGAAATAGCAATGAAAAAATGGAGCGGATGATAGAAATGGAGAAAGAGTTTGAACAGCTGCAAAAAGAGTATTATGAGACACTTCTTCAGAAAGAGGAGGATACAAGAAGATACCGTCATGATTTGAACAATCATTTATTATGCATGAGGGAACTGGCAGAAAGGGGAGACTATGCTCGAATGCATGAGTACCTTATAAAGATGCAGGGACAAATGAATCAGATTTCCAAAGAGCATTATGTAACGGGGAATAAAATTATGGATATGGTACTTAATTATTATTTGCCGCAGGTGGAGGAAGGGGCAGTTATTACCGTTAAAGGAAAATGTGGTGATGAGATAGGCATATCGGATGTTGATTTATGCACTATTGTCTCAAATCTTGTTCAAAATGCAGTGGAGGGAGTCAATAATATTCATGTAAAGGACCGTTTTATAAAGGTAGAGATAAAAAGAGGAATGGGTCATCTTATGATAATGATACAAAACAGCTTGGAGCGAGGGCTACAATATAAAGAGAACGGAAGAATTCGTACCATCAAAGGAGATGAAAAAAATCACGGAATGGGGATTACCAATGTGGAAAATGCAGTCATTCGGAATGGTGGTATTTTTGAGTATGGGCAGGAAGAAAATCAGTTCTGGTGTCGGATAAAATTGAAAATAAATGACCGTTAGAGAAGTTAAATGACCGTTAAAGAAGTTATGATTGAAGACCATAATTGCATTTGCTATCTTTTGGGTAGAACAAAAGGTGTGGAGGTGTGAATTATGGTTTTTTTTGGCTTAGGGCATTACGGAATAACTTGGAGAGACTGGATAAGATATATATGGGGTTAGTAGTATATTAAGAATTATTGTGAAAATACAGAAGAGGAAAAATGTATGCGCTATACATATGTAAAGCAACATGATGCAACAGACTGTGCTGCTGCATGTCTGGCTATGGTCTGTTTGCATTATAAGAAAGAAACAACCATTACAAGATTAAGAGACATGATGGGAACGGACTTAAAGGGAACCAATATGCTAGGGCTGGACAAATGTGCGTCAGCTCTTGGTTTCGTTACGCAGGCTGTACGGGTAGACAAAGAGGGGTTTCTCAGCAAATATACACTGTCGGCGATTAGGCTCCAATGCAGGTTATGAGCTCTTTTAGAGTCAGAACGAATTACCGGTTCAACTAATGGTTGTGATTGTTGTCTGACAATTAAAATGTAATAGATTATGTCATGTAAATTTTGACAATGAAGGATAAAGTTTAATTTAAAATTTTATGGAGGAGGAAATAGATGTTAAATGTACATATTTATGTTACGCCGGTATGCAATATACGGTGTAGGCATTGCTACTATGACGCAGGTGTAACGGTAAAAAGAGAGGAATTGCTGACGATTAAGCAATTAAAGGATATTATTACTGAATTAGATACAGAGTATGATGCGGACTTTCATATTGAAGGTGGAGAATTATTCCTTAGAGAAGACGTAGACGAACTCTTTGAAAGCATTCCAGACGATGTGCTAAAAAATATTACAATTACGACGAATGGAACGATAGATTTATCCAGACATAAAGATTATTTAAAAAAGATTAATTGTTTAAGAATATCTGTATGTGGACATACAGATGAGATGCAAAAAGAGCTAAGGGGTATTGATTTAACAAAAGTATTAAAAATGATACGATATGCAAAAGAAGAATTCCTTCCTGTGACATTGCGTATGACCCTAAATAAAAAATATTACAGAAAATTGTTAACTGCTTCTATTCAGCATTACTATGAGAAAGAGGGAATAAAAAAGTTTTCTTTATATGAATTTCAGCCTGTTGGACGTGGTAAAGAGTTTGAAAATGAGTATATGATGGATGAAGAGGATTGCAAGAGCGTATTGCAATTAATAAAGGATATTCAATATAAGGACATCGAAATTCGTATAAGTTTTAGTAATAAGAGAATGCATATTGTAAAAAGATGTGAAGAAGAACTGCTGGCGAGTGGTTATGAGGTTATATACTTAAAACCGGAGGAGAGTTTGACGGTTAATTATGACGGAATGATAGGGATATGTCCATGGAACATAGATAAGGAGGGGATAGGAAGATATACGGGAGAAATGAAAAAAGTTATCAAGAATTTTGATTTACATCATACATGTGAATATTGCTCTGCGATTGTAGTACAAAAGAAAAAATGGGGGGAAATTGAAAGTGCATCTGAAATCAATGTATGATTATAATATAGGCAATACACCTATCGTTACACTTGATGATTCTGAATTTGAAGGCTGTGCATGTCTGAAAACGGAATGTTATAACCAGAATAACAGTATTAAGGATAGGGCTGCGTATTATATGATGAAATCATTGGAAAAACAAGGAAAATTAAATAGCGAAGTACACATAGTAGAATCCACATCCGGAAATCTTGGATTGTCGCTGGGTTTTTTTGCGAATGAACTAGGGATTGGGTTTACATGTCTGGTAGATCCAACAATTATGATGGAAAAAAGAAAACGATTATTCGCCGCAGGAATTCAAGTTGTTGATGTGGAGAAGAAGGAAACGGATAACGATTATAGATGTGCCAGAATCAGGGTGGCAAATGAGATGGATGAACTTGAAAATTACGTTTGGACAAATCAATATGGAAACTTAGCTAATATAGAAGCACATTACCAGACAACAGGACCTGAAATTTGGAATCAGATGAAAGATGAAGTGGATTTTGTAGTATGTGCAATGGGAAGTGGAGGAACGATAAGCGGTATAGCAAAATATATGAAAGAAAACCATTCGGATGTTCAGATAATAGGAGTGGAACCATATGGTTCCACAATCTTTGGGACAGTGAACCATACATATTTGAGTGTTGGAGCCGGTCTTAATGGAAAATCTCCGATTTTAGAGGCGTACGGTTCACTGATTGATCAGGCATATGTAGTGAAGGATGAGGAAGCAATTGATGAGTGCAATTATTTGATGGAAAAACTGGGAGTGTCTATTGGTATTACAACAGGAATGAGTGTTCATGTTGTAAGAAAGTTAAAGGACAAGTACAAGGGGAAGAAATTTGTCATTGTATCTTCCGATAATGCGGATAATTATGCTGATTTGTTAGAGAAATAGAAAAGAATGGAGGCTGTTACGTGGAAATCAGAATAAAGAATGCTAGGGTTAATAATTTAAAAAATATAAGTTTGGAAATTCCAAGAAACAAACTGGTGGTGATAACAGGGGTTTCAGGTTCGGGAAAATCATCACTAGTTTTTGATACAATATATGCAGAAGCACAGAGAGAGTATATGGATTCTTTGAGTACATACTCAAGAATCAGTATGCCCAAAATAGGAAAGCCTGACGTGGATAGTATTGAAGGGTTGTCTCCATGTCTGGTAATTGATCAAAAGCCGCTAGCAAAAAATCCACGTTCTACGGTTGGAACGGTAACAGAGATTTATTCTTATCTGCGAATGCTGTTTTCAAGAATGGGAACACCTATTTTGAGTGCGGGTGATTTTTCATTTAATACACCGGCAGGAGCTTGTGAATGTTGTAAAGGATTAGGCGAAGAGTTTGCACCGGATTTGAATCTGCTACTTGATTATGATAAATCATTGAATGAAAATGCAATTAAACACCGTACATGGAAAGTGGGAAGCCGGTATTGGAATATTATAAAAGCTTCAGAATTGTTTGATATGAATAAACCTTTGAAGGATTATTCAAAGGATGAAATGGATCTATTGTTATATTCCAAACAAATAGATCTTCAAAATAACCAGCCGGGATATGTTCAGAATTTTTCGTTTCAAGGAATTATTAATCGACTTATACGGAGACAAGGTGACAGCCGGGGGCTTGATTCAAATGAGTATGATCGGCAATTCTTTGTAAAAAGACCGTGTTTAGCTTGTGGCGGTTCAAGACTGAATAGTAGAGCAAGAGAAGTTAAAATCAATAATCAAAGTATTATTAATGTTTCCAATATGGAAATTACAGAGCTGAAAGAATTTGTAAATTCTTTAGAAGGACCGGTGGCAGAAATGATAGTGCCATACATTGATAAAATGCTTCAGCATTTGATTGATGTAGGCTTAGGATATTTAAGTATTAGTCGTTCTGTTGCAACTTTGTCTGGAGGAGAAGCACAGAAAGTGAAGATTGCAAAGCAATTAGGGAGTTCATTATCAGAAATTATTTATGTTATGGATGAACCTACCAGTGGTCTTCATGCAAAAGACGTAAGTAAAATATGTAAATTGATAAGAGAATTGGTTGAGAAAAACAATACGGTTATTGTTGTGGAACATAATAAGGAAATGATATTGTGCGCAGACCATTTGATAGATATCGGACCTGGAGCGGGAGTATTAGGAGGGGAATGTATCGCACAGGGCGGTGTAGAAGAACTGAAAAATAGTCCAAATTCTGTTACAGGCAAAATGTTGAAGACAGAGGGAAAACACTCTGCGGCCTTTATTAAAAGACGTAAGTGGAAGGATTGTTTAGAATTAAAAAATGTGTCCAGACATAATTTAAAAAATATATCCGTTGATATTCCAAGAGATGTTATGACCTGTATTACAGGAGTCTCAGGTTCAGGAAAGAGTACGCTGGTAGATGAGCTGATACGCAAATATCCGGAAATAATTATAGTAGATCAGTCGGCAGTAGGTTCAAATTCCAGATCTAATCTGGTAACCTATGTACAGTCTTTTAATGCAATACGTAATGAGTGGGCAAAAGCTAGTGGAGGAAGTGCGTCTCTGTTTACTTTTAACGGTAAAGGTGCATGTGAAGCTTGTAATGGAACGGGCTATCAGGTCATGGATATGCATTTTCTTGGAGAAATCAAAAATGTGTGTGAGGAGTGTAACGGTAAGCGGTACAAAGAAGAAGTATTGCAATATAAGTATAAAGGACTTGATATTTCTGAGGCATTGAATTTAACCATTGCAGAAGCAATTGATTTTTTTGAAGATCCGGAAATCCGCAATAAGGTTAAGGTGCTTGCTGATGTAGGACTTGACTATTTAACAATTGGACAATCTTTGGACACTTTGTCTGGAGGAGAAAGACAAAGATTGAAACTGGCAAAATATATGAGTAAAAAAGGTAATATATATGTATTGGATGAACCAACAAGGGGATTAAGTTATGACGATATTAATAATCTGATAGAATTATTTCATAAATTGGTTGACCGAAAAAATACCATTATATTAATCGAGCATAACTTAAATGTCATTCAAAATGCAGATTATATTATTGATTTAGGACCAGAAGGTGGAAAACACGGAGGTCAGATTGTTGTATGTGGAACACCGGAACAAGTGGCTCAATGCAGAGATTCTTATACAGGAAAGTATTTGGCAAAAGAATGGTGGGAAAGAGAAGGAAAAAATCAATTCTTAAATAAAATTTGCTTAAGTGTAAAAAAAGACAGACCGTTTATACAGAAGGAATTGAATTATACTATTTGGACAGATACGAATACCAATAAATTTGCACAGGTCTGGCTAAAAACAAAAGGATGCAAATATAGCTGTTATACAGGTGGATGTACCATGTGTGATTATTGGGCAAGTTCCGAAGAAAAGAATGAAGATATTCTGGAATATTTAGAACAGGCTCTTTGTGAATTAGAATCGGAGCCGGAAATAGTGTTGCTTAATACATGTGGAAGCGTATTAGATGATTGGGAAATTTCTGCTTCTGTTCGGGAAAAGATTTTCCGTAGACTAGCAGAGTTTAAACATACAGAATTTATATTAGAAACACACCTGGAAACGGTGACGGAAGAGAAAGTTCGACAGTGTAGGGATATATTTCAGAAGCATAGCTTACAGATAGAATTTGGTTTTGAATCTGCAAACTGGTGGGTTCAAAAGTATTGTATTAATAAGACAATATCAGAATCACAGGTAAGGGAAAAGCTGAATATATTAAGGAAATATAATATTATACCGGTATTCAATGTTTTAGTGGGAAGCCCGTTTTTAACATTTCAGAAGATGTATGAAGATGCTATGCATACAATAAACTGGGTAATAGAAGAACAGCACAGTAATTGTGTGATTTTTCCGGTTAATATAAAGGATTGGACATTGGTTAAAAAGATGGATCAAATGGGGTTGTATAAACAACCTTCTCTGTGGCTTTTTGTAGAGGTTTTAACACATTTAGATCCGGGTATTCTTGATAGGGTGGAAATTAGCTGGTATAAGAGTCGACCAACTTACATTGGGAATTATAAATTTGAAACACGGACACCGACTACCTGCGATAGGTGCAGGGATGAGGTTATAGCATTGTTAGATGAGTATGTTGATAGTGATAACAGAACGAATGTTGTAAAACGGTTAAGCAGGATTGACTGTGAGTGTCGTAGGCGGTTTTATCAGGAATTTCAAAAAAAAGAAATGTTTTCACAGACCGACATATTATGCCATGCATATGGTTTGTTAGGAAAAGATATTTTAGGAGAAAAATGGTGGGAGGATAATGGAAAGCTGGTCTTAAACAGTATAGACCCTGCTCCATGGGATAATAGGATAGGATTTAAACCGGAGAATTCGTTTTTAGATGTGGTTGGAAGAATGGTGCGGCAGGATGCCCAACGTTTTTGGGATGATAATGATTATTTTATACGAGAATGGGTAGAAGATGGTGCAAATGAAGGAGGTATCTGGTTTAAATCCCAAGGTTGTACACATGAATGGAAAGGCGGCTGTGTTATGTGCGATTACAGCTTTGGCAGCAGAATAGACAGCAAGACAATGGTTCAAAGTGTAAAAAGAGCTCTAAAGGATATAAAGAAACCATGTAAATACCTGTTTATTACACCGTCTGGAAGTATGTTCGATGAAAAGGAGGTTCCGGAAGAAGCACGGATTGGTATATTAAAAGAATTTGAAAAGTCGGAAAATCAGTATATGTGCATTGAAACCAGAGCAGATACCGTTACATTGCCGGTCATTGAACAGTGTAAGGAGATACTGGGAAAGCGGTTTGGACAGGTTTGGATTGGCATGGAATGCAGTAATCAGTGGATTCTAAAATACTGTATTAATAAAAATATTGCTGTTTCTGATGTGGTAAAGGCTTTTGAAATATTAAAGAGGGAGAATATAGAGGCAGTTGCCAATGTTCTTGTGGGAATCCCATTTCTAACCCAAAAGGAGAATGTAAACTATGCAATTGCATCTGTTAAATGGGCATTGCAGCACGGATGCGAAAGGGTCTGCATTTTTCCGGTACATGTGAAGGCCCATACACATTTAGAAAAATTAGTTGAATTAGGTCTTTATGAACCGCTCTCTCTTTGGACTTATGTGGAAGTTTTAAAAGGGCTAAGGGAAGAGATAGAGGAAGGGAAATTAACAATTGACTGGTTTGAGACTTATGGTGCATATAATATTGTTTATCCCTCAAAAACATGTGATAACTGTTATAAAGAGGTGCAGGGACTTTTAAGGCAGTTTACTGAAACAAAAGATTATTCTGTTTTGGAACAGCTTGATTTGTATGAATGTACCTGTAAAGATGAATGGAAAAGAGAATACAATATAGAGGAGAAAAGCACATTGCTGGATCGAGTCCAACAAGCATATAAGAAGCTGGCAGAAAATGTTTCAGAGTCAGATTGGGGAAACGCAAAGTTGGAAGCATTTCTGCAGAAAATGAAAAGCGAGTATGAGGAGTTTGTAAAATAGTATGACGCATTCAATCAGGCAGTTTAGTGGAAAAAGAATGGATACAACTACACATGTGATTCGCCATATGCTGGAATGTGTAAGTGGAGAAAAAATATATGCTCCGGAATGTCTGACCTTCCGTCCTTTTTTTAAAAAGTTTGAGGAAAAAGAAAGGGCACGATTTGTAAAATCCTATGTTTCCGCAATGGAAGGATTTAACAGTTTTTTTACTCTGTTTGGAGGTTTGGAGAAATGTATAAAGATTTTACCGGATACGGATTCCTTATTTGAGAGTTTTAACCAGAAGGATTTTAAGGTAAATCCTATTATAATTGGTCCTTTAAGTAAAAAGAAAATATGGAACAGGGTAGACACTTTGTTTTATGACAATAAAAGCTATTTTATTACTGTTATTGACAAAAAGAAGGATAAATATTTTTTTCACGATCCAGAAGGAATACCCTATTGCATGATAGATGAAGAGTTATTAAGGGAATGTATTAATCAGGAAGGTGAGGATATTCTTTCTATAGAAATAAGAAGAGTAGAGTATATGGGCAAGACAAATACAGGGTTTTGGGAAGATTTTTTGTTTATGTTAAAGAAATTCTGTGTTCAGGTACAGCAGGATTCGATGTCAGGTGGAGAAGCATGGAAATCTCTCCGGTTATTATTGGAAGGGGATTTTTCTTCATCTGCACAAATGTGTCTCTATTATAACATCATGGAAATACAGCAGACCTGCCAGAGCATCAGAGAGTTTTTTGCATTGAATTCTTCTATTCAAATTGAGAAAGAAAAGCATAGTTTGCTGGATAAATATATTCAACAGTATGAGTGTTGTTGTGCGGATATAATGGAGGGCTTGCTTAATAAAAATATTCACAGCATAAAGCATTCTATTGAAAATGTTATGTATCTTGAGGATGAACTTTTAACGTTGTATTTCATGTTATAAAAACAGGAGAAGAATAAGGATGGAAAAGACGCCGCCATTTCATCATATAGAGAAAAGACTGGAGGTTAATGATGCAGTTATTACTTCTGCGGTAGAGAAATATGGAACCCCTCTTTTTTTATATGATTACAATATGTTAGAAAAAAATTATATAAAATTAAAAAAAATTCTTCCAGAAGAAGTATCGATATATTATTCTGTGAAAGCAAATCCCAACAAAAGGATTGCATCAGAATTTTATAATTTAGGAACTGGTATAGAGGCTGCATCATACGGTGAATTAAGGATGCTTCAGGAAATAGAGATATCTGGAAAAGATATTATTCTTTTGGGACCGGGTAAAAGTGATGAGCTATTGGAACTTGCAGTAAAAATGGATGTGGCTTTTCTTGTAATTGAGTCTGGAAAAGAATTGGAAAGGATTGCAAGAATTGCTACCTGTATGCAGAAACCTGTGAATATTATATTTCGCATAAACCCTGTTTTTAAATCAGGCTCCATGGTATCTATGACTGGAAATACCCAGTTTGGCATGGACGAAGAGGAAGCAGTAAGACATTTTTTGAACAAAAGCAAGTATTCATATTTAAATTTTACGGGCATTCATATTTATGCTGGAACGGGCATTATGGAAGAAGAAATATTTTTGCGTAATACAGAACAGATTTTGAAGCTTAGTATGGAAATGCAGAAGAGAACAGGAGAGAAATTTACCTTTCTTGATATTGGTGGAGGTCTGGGTGTTCCGGTTTATGATAAGGACAAAGCGGCGCGGCTGGATTTGATAAAGGAACGATTAAATAAATTAGTCAAAGAATATATAGAGAGCTTTCCCCATACCAAAATTGCACTGGAGGCAGGAAGATATCTAATTGCAAACACAGGTGTTTTTCTAACTACAATAATGGACATAAAGGAAGTAAAAGGGAAAAAGTATCTGATACTGAACGGAGGGACGAATAATCTTTTGTATTCGGAAAGATTTGGAGTCAAAATCCCCCCATTAGTGGTTGTGGGAAAACAGAGGGATAAGATGGAAAAGGTAACTTTATGCGGACCACTATGTACTCCCACAGACAGAATGGCATGTGATGTTTTGATTCCTAAATGTGGAGTGGATGATATAATTGCATTTTATCAAGCAGGAGCATATGGTCTTACAACTGCTCCAGGTCTGTTTTTAAGTCATGGATATCCAAAAGAGGTGATGTGGAAAGATAATAAATTAAAACTTATAAGAAAAGAATTTGGTTGGAAGGAGATTCTGAAACTACAGGAGGTAAATGAATAGATGAAAAGAGTAGAAATATTAGAAATACTGGCAAATATGGTGATAGATATCAATGAAGGGAATGTGCATGATATTACCGAGCAAAGTAATCTGGTGAAGGATTTGGAACTGGATTCCATTAATCTTGTTAATCTTCAGGTTATGATTGAGGATGAGTTTCATATTTATTTTAATCCCATTGAAGATGATTTGGCAGAGACATTTGAAACAATGTATAGTCTGATTAACAAGATTGAAGAAAAAATAGGGAAGGAATAACGGATGAGGGAAAATTCATATTGCTTTTTACCAAAGCAGATGATGCAGTTTATATATTATAACCGAAGGGAACTGGACAGAGACACTTTATATAATATCAGGATTGAAAAAGTAAAAAAAGGAAATTATGTTGAGATTTGGTTTATGACCAAAGGATGCCAGTGGGATGCAAAAGGCGGATGCACGATTTGTAATTATGGAAAGGGCATCGAGATTGGGAAGTCAGCTATGATACAATCTGTTTTGACAGCTTTGAATGAAGTAAATGTTGAAATTGGGGAATTAGCCATTACACCGTCAGGAAGCTTATTGGATGAAGCGGAAGTTCCTAAAGAGGTATGTCATAAAATTTTTGATTTGGTAAATGAAACAACAGCCCATACCTTTTTATTTGAAACAAGAGCACAAACTGTAAAACAAGATACTATTAAGGAATTAATATCAAGAATAAAGAATAAGAAACTAATTGTGGAAATGGGATTAGAAACCAGTAACTTTTTCCTACAGAAATACTGTATTAATAAAGGCTACTTTTTAAAAGAGTATGAGGAGGCTGTGTCACTTCTCAAAAAAAATAATATTTCCACATATGCAAATGTAGTTCTAGGTACTCCTTTTCTGACTTGGGGACAGGCAGTGCATGATTGTAAAAATACACTGAATTGGGCCTTGAAGCAGAATTCAGATAAGGTGGTTTTATTTCCTCTTCATGTAAAGCCGGGGACAATGCTGGAATGGCTTTATCAAAAAGGTTATTATAAACCTATTTCGTTGTGGGGATTAGTAGAAGTATTAGATAGTATTGATGAAACCTTATTAAGTCGTGTAGAAATTTCATGGTATAAAAATTATTATACAGATAAAAGTAAAGTTATTGCTTCGCCATATACTTGCGACAAGTGCTATGGTGAGGTTATCCGGTTATTGGATGAATTTCGGGAAACTTCTTCCAAAGAAGTAATTAAAAAATTAAAGAAGTACCCATGCAGTTGTAAATCAGAATGGGAACAAAATAGGAAGGAAATATATTCTATTAAAGACAGAATCTTTGAAATATATGGAGAAATGGCAGTAGAGTTTATGGGCAAAGACTACTGGCTAAAAAATAGAGAAACATTTAAACAGGAGTTGGAGAAGGATTATGTGGAGCATAATCCGAAACTTGAATAGGTGAGGATAATATGAAGGATACAATGTGGATTACAATACCTGATATATATATTCCAAAAACATGTGGAAATATTCAGGGAAACGAGGTTTCAGAAACATATAAGAAAGTATATCAGGCATATCAGGAATATAATAAGCTGGTAGAGGATGATTTAGAGTTACCAGTGGAGCTGGAAATGGATAGTGATGAATTAGCGGCTAGAATGATTGGCAAGCTGATTGGGAAGGGAATCAACAAAGAGGATATAAGTTTTCTGGCAGACTGTCGTTCTTCGATTACAGGAAAAGTGCCAGCCCCTGCTTACAAGGTAGCAGTATTGAATGATCTAAAGGATATCACACCATTTTCTATTCAGAATCAAGCGGGAACAGAGGTCGTTCAGGCTATTATGATATTGCGGGAAATGATGGTAGAAAAAAATTATACAATGGGTTGTGTTAGTGCTGTGCAAAAATTAAATAAAGGTGACAATCGGAAGGGGGATAATGTCTATCCGCTTGGGGATGGAGCAGCATCAGTACTTATCAGCAAAGAGGCAAATCAAGGGTTTCAGATTTTGGATTTGGCAGTTAGAAAGGTGAAAGATATATCCGAAGAGAGAATATATCAAATAGTAAAAGATATCTTTTGCCAAAAAGATTTGGATAGGAAAGAACCTGATTGGATTGTCAATCAGGTAGCGGATGAGAAAATGAATAACATCATGAAAAAAATTTTTCCTTCTGCCAGTATTTTGTTCCGGGAAAAATATTCTGAAATTGATTTTGGCTGTGCAGATGTTTTAATATCTCTGGCGCTGTTATCGGAAATGGATAAATTGAAAAATGATTCTATAGGGTGTACTGTTTTTCTTGGGAGAACGAATCATATTGGAATTATGCTATTGCACTTTGTGAAGGAGGATTAGATATATGGTTAATTTAAAAATGACCACTCAGGAATTGCAGAATGAACTGGAGAGAATACAGGAATTTTTAAAGAGTTATGTAAGAGAAGGGGAGCGGGTTGTAATTGGAATATCGGGTGGATTGGATTCCGATGTTGTAGCAAGAATTGCCGTAAGCACTTTTGGAAAAGAAAGAGTAAAGCTGTTTACAGTCTTGCAAAGTGATATGGAGGACAAATATATAAGAAATGTAAGGAATTTGGCACAGGATATGGGTGTTGTATTAGTGGAATTGAATATGCAGAAACTGCCATATGAGTTTATGAAGGCAATGGAAGTTGATGAGGAAGAGGAATTTAATGCAGATGGGTTGATAGATCCTGCACGTGCAAAGTGTTCTCTACGGACAATGATTATATCTACATATCAGGATAGAGGATATGTTGTTCTGGGAACATCCAACAAGACGGAGATTAAAACAGGGTTTTATATGCCTTTTGGGGATGCACAGGCACATATTAAGCCGATTGCACATCTATACAAATCTCAGGTGTGTCAGCTGGCAAAAATAGTTGGCACACGGGAAGAGGTGATTAATCAGCCGGCTTCTGCAGGATTTTGGAAGGGACAAGAGGATTTAGAGGACTTGGCATACTGGATATATAATGAAAAGCCTATTGGAAAGGAACAGTATTTTACAGAGGAGGATGATAAGAAAGTAGGTGAAATATATAGAATGCTAAATAGGGAAAATGTAGATATAATGCTCGCCTGTCTGGAAGAGGGAATATCTGTAGGTGATATCTCTGAAGAAACAGGGTTACCGGAGTTTATTATAAATTCCATGAAAAAAATGATTCATTATGCAGCAACTACGAAAAACAGACCATTATTGGTATCAATGGAGCAGGGATAAAGTTATGGAGCATATTGTTTTAAAATGGCTTTTCAACAGGGTGGAAAGCTGCCCGGACAAAACGGCCATTATATACAAAAATACCTCCATCACCTATAGAGAAGTGATGGAGAGGGCAATTGAAGTGGCAGGCTGGCTTAAGGCAAATGGAATAGAACAGGGTGACAGGGTGTTAATTCTTGTAAAAAACAGTGATGAATTTGTGTATGTCTTATTTGGCATATTGATGAATCGTGGATGTTTTGTGCCGGCTAACCCTCAAATTGACGAAAAACAATTGGATTACATAGTGAAAAACTGTACTCCAAAATGTATTATTACGGAACAGGATTCTGTACATTTGAAGAAAGTTAAAGGTCTGAAAAATACTATAGTTGCTGATGTACAGGAATGCAAGAAAAAGGATGAGGAGTCAAATCTGTATCAGATTATTTATCAGGCGGAAGGAGAAGATCTGGCTGCAATCGTTTACACATCTGGAACCTCCCGGTATCCCAAGGGTGTGGTAGAATGTAACAAGCAAATTGTGTTTGTGACAGAAGCAATTAATAAAGTGATTGGGAATACGGAATCTGATGTTGTTTTATGCGGATTGCCTTTATCGTTTGACTATGGTTTATATCAGATTTTTTTAACATTTCAGGCTGGCGCTACGCTTGTATTGGAAGAAGATTTCAGTGTTTGTGCCAATATTCCTAAAATAATGAGAGATTATCAGGTGACAGGTTTTCCGGGTGTACCAACTTTGTTTAATCTTCTGATTTTATCTCATGCTTTTGAGGGAATAGAACTTCCAAATCTAAAGTATATTACATCAACCGGGGATGTTTTTAGCATAAATACCATTAAAAAATTACAGCAGCAGCTCCCGCATACAACTATTTATCCGATGTATGGTTTAACGGAATGTAAACGGGTCAGTATTATGCCAAATGGGTATGAGGAGAAACGGCCAACAGCGGTAGGGCTTCCCTTGCCGGGAATTCATGTCAGAATTGTAGATATGGATAATCAGGAAGTTGCCGATGGTGTAACAGGACAGCTTGTAATAGATGGTCCCAATGTAATGAATGGTTATTGGAATAATTTTGAAGATACAGTGAAGAAGTACAGATATGATGAAAAAACAGGGAGAGTACAGCTTTATTCAGGCGATTTATTTTATAAAGATAAAGAAGGGTATTTGTTTTATCAAGGAAGAAATGAAAGGTTTATTAAATGCAGAGGATATAAAGTAAGCCCTATCGAAGTAGAGCATGTGCTATGTTCCATTAATGGGGTATCTCAGGCAGCGGTTTTTGGTATTCCGGACGAGGTGCAGGGAGAGAAAGTCTGTGCGGTGGTTCAGATGTCAAAACGTATAGATATAAATTATCTTTTGGGTATTTGTAAAATTAAGTTGCAATCTGAAAAAATTCCGTCAAAAATAGAATTGACTTTTAAAAATCTACCTAGAACAGTAAATGGAAAGATTGATCATGATAGTCTAAGAACATCTATTTTGGAAAAAGGTTAGGATTTAAGCATTAGGAGGCAATAATGAGGCTTTGTTATTCTGGCAATTTAACATGTTGTGGAACACATGCAATATATTCTGGTTTTTTTCAGAAGTGGGATTATCAGGATATTTTTAAGTTTGAAGCAATAACAACAGTTCCATTTGGCATTGTACATCATCCGGATAATCCGTTTCGATTGTTTACCTGTTATTGTGATCCGGATTTTGGATTGGAATATGCCTTTCAGGTTTTGGATATTCCATATCGCATTCATTGTTCGGGGTCATCCAGTAAGGCACAGGAAGCATTGGATGTTTTGGATGAATGGCTGAAAGAAGGTAATGTAGTACTTGGACCATTGAATATGGAAGATTTGGTGTATATATCTAACCGGAATCTCTTACAGGCTATGGATCATTATATTATCGTTTGTGGAACAGAGGGGGAAAGATATATAGTATCTGATTCCGAAGGAATGTGTCTGACAAGAATTGACAAAGAGGATTTGGTAAAAGCCTGGGCAGCAGATAAAATCCCAGAGGGGCGGGGAAGTTATATTATGCGGCAGGTTTTGACTGACTCATTGCCGGTTTTTGAAAAAGAAGTTTATCGGGAGGCTGGTAAGCAAATTGTTGTTAATTTGAATGAATGTGAGAAAGATGACAATTGTGGCAGTAACGGACTATATAAATTGGCTGAGAACCAGGAACGTATTCTCTCCAATGCAAATTTGAAAAGACGGATGTGCTTTGATATACCAGTACGAATACAGCGATGTGAAATTATTTCTTACTATTTGGAGCAGGTTTGTTCTGTATTTCAAAAACAAACAATAAAATTAGAATGTGAAAAAGCAGCTGATTTATTACGGGAACAGATCAGGGGATATAATTATGTCTTATGGGGTATACGGAAAAGTGACAGTAAATCATTTGAACCGTTTCGGGACATAGCCCGGTCAGAACATGAGCTTAGAATGATTTTTGGGAATATAAGGGAGGAAATGTGATGGAGTTGTTTATAGAAAAAATGATATATATTTTACCAAATAAAACAAGAACAACAGAAGAAGTAGTAAAAGAGGCAGGTTATGAGCAGACTGTGGCGGATAGAATTAAACAGTCGGGTGTGTACTCTGTTGCTATGGATAATGACTCTCTTTTGACTACGTATATTAATCAGGCATTAAAAAGAATAAAGGAAGAAGTACCTGATATAAGAAAACGAGCAAGGTATATTGTTTTTGTTCACTCTATTCCCTTTTTAGCACCGAAGAATGTTGATTTTATTAAGCTATGTTTAATGGAGGATGAAGATTTTCAAAAGGTACCATATTTTGCATTATCTGGACAACCCTGTGCAATTTTTCATATGGGATTACAGGTGGCAAAATATCTGTTGATGGCATTAGAAGGAAAGGAAGGTGAAGGTGTTTTACTGATTGGTGCAGATAAAGTATATTGTTCAGACGACCGTATATTTTTTAACACAATCATGGGAGATAGTGTTCTGGGTGCATTTATAACAAAGAATAAGGCGGGGATAAAAATCCTTTCTTCTTATAGTAATAGTCATGTTGTTGGATACGCAGGGGAATATACTCCAGAAGATGTAACGACAGAATTTAGAAGAGTAAATCCGCTTAATATACGAAATGCCATGGAGACTTGTACCAAACAAGCAGGACTTACGTTGAAGGATGTTAAGTACATTGTACCTCATTCCTGTAATGTGCAGTTATGGGATAGTGTTGCTGTAATATCAAGATTTCCGAGGGAACAGATTCTGGATCGGTATTTACATAGCACAGGACATTTAAATTCAAATGATTCATTTGTTCATTATTTGAGGGGGATAAGGGATGGATTTATTCAAAGTGGAGATATTTGTATTCTTGTGAATCCTGGATTTGGTGGCACGAGAGGTTGTACATTGCTGCAATATTAAGGAGGATGATATTGATGAATTATGTGTATTTTGTTCCAACAAACCGGACTTTGGGAGAGAACTTTAGAAGTTTTTGTGAGGAAGTAAAACATGCTATAGACACGTATAAAATAGCAATTTCTTTTGTGGTAACAGATGATTGTACAGAAAAGGATAATCGAAATTATGTTAAAAAACTTACAGAAGAATATGATGAGATTCCTTTTTACTATTTTGACAGGCAGCAGACTACAGAATTATTAAAACAGGTTTTTCAAGCATTCTCTGTAGATGTCCAGAAACGTCTCAACTGTCTTCTACCTAAAAGAGAGATTAATTATGGAAATACACTGAACAGGGAATTCATTCTTGCTATCCTGCTAAATAGCAGATATATGATGCGGAGGGATTCGGATGTGCACATTATAAATGAAAATGGAAAAATTTTATATCCAATTGATATGGAGTTGTCATATTTAGGAAAAGAGCATAAAGGCAAAACGAATTATATTATTGGAAGTGGATATCGGGGAAAATGGGGAATTGACATAGATGATATTGTTGTTAATAATGATTTTACATTATTTAAATCGTTAATGCAATGTATGAATGTACCCGCAGATTTTCTTGATACTATCATTGAGGATGAGTTTGTTAAAACCAGCCAATATGATGGAGATAATGTGAATTATCAGTCGGCGGCCTATCCACAGTGTGGAAATATCGGTTATTATGATCTATTCCGTGCACTTCCATGTTCACCGGCAGCAGATATAATTGCCACAGATTATTTTTTGCTGGAAACAGCCTATGAGACTGGTTTAAATGTAGGTTATCATACACGGACAGTATTGCATAAGCATACAAAGGAAAGAACGGAACAGAAGAAAGATATATTGGCATATTGGGAAAGAGTTGCAATGTGGATAGATATGGAACTGGTATATAAAAGTTTTGTAAAAATGCTACAGCCCATTGATTATGAATTGGAAAACATGGAACAATGTAAAAAATACAATCAGTACATACTGTCTTACTTTAAGAGTATTAATATAAACAATGTGGAGTTATCAAAAATTAGAAAAGAAAAAATTGAAGATTTTGTAGATATTATCCTAAAACTTAAAAAACCCGTTTATAGAGAGGTGGCAGAGAATTTGAGGAGAGAAGAGAATAGAATACATGATACCGTAACCAAATCATTTGATATGCATTTGGATTTATTAGAAATATGGCCGGATTTTGTTGAGGGATTGGATGCAGTAAAAGATAGGGAGAATGTCAGAAAAATATTGAAAGGAGCGATTCTATAGTGGGTACATATGAGATGAGAATTGATAGATTAGGATTCAATGTAGAAAAAAATTATGATAATATTCAGTCGTTTAGTATCGGTCACGAGAGTTGTATTATTAAATTTTTTAAAGTTATACAACAGAAGAATTTACTGGATTTTGTAAAAAAACAGAAAAAAGCAGGAAGAGAAATACGAGTCATTACTCCTTTTGTGCCAGAAAAGCATCTGGATGAAATGAAAGAAGTGATTAAAAGAATCTGTAAAGAGGAATGTTTTCAGGATAGTGTTATTATTGTAAATGATTTTGGATTAATGAGTTACATTAATAGAATTGATGAAGACCGTAAAATGTGTCTTGGACGAAGCTTGCTGTTTTGTTTGGATTATGCACCATGGGGACATAAGATTTATGAAAATGAACCTGAACAAATACAAAAAGTAGTATCACAGATTAGTTTTTATGATGATGAAAAGATGGAATTTTATAGAGAATATCATGTTTCTGAAATTGAAGTAAATCTTACAGCAGGAACGATAGAAAGCCTAAAAGAAATTCAAAGGGCAGGGTTTAAGGTAAATGTTCATAATGCCTCTTTTTTATACGGAACACAAAGAAGTTGTTATATTAGGAGATGCAGTCCAGAACAGAATTGTTGTGGAACAGAATGTGAATATGCCGAGGAATTGGAATTAGACGAATTATGGGAGGCAGCGGGATATTATAAAAAGGCGGATGATATTAATTTCCCAAATCCCTTATATTTACGTGGAAATCAGATTTATGGAAAGGCGTACGACATACCATGTGACTACTTTGATGGAATAATTGTGAATGCGGAGTGAGAGGCTTTGGAGGGAGGTAGATACAGATGATTATGAAATTAAAAGTACCGGTTAATTCCTATGAATCGGCGGTAAAACAGATTGAAGCGGGAGCGGATGAGATATATATGGGCTTAGAAGATAACCATTTTAACAGAATGTCATATTCTGCCAGAGCACAGATTACCAGCCACGAAGTTCATTCCAATCTGAGAGATGAAGAATTTGCAAGAATTGTAGAATATGCACATTCAAAAAATGTAGCAGTAGATTTTACGGCGAATTGTCAGCATGTAACAAATAGCACTGGCGATTTTTACAGAGAGGGGTTTTTGGAATATGTAAAGAGAGGAATCAATTTGGGAGCAGATGCATTGATTGTAGCGGATATTGGCAATCTTATTGCTTTGAGGAAAAAGGGAATAAAAACACCAATTATTGCAGGAAGTTATCTAAACGGATTTAATTGTGAGACAGTGGATTTTTTAAAGAAATTGGATGTATTTAGAATTTGTATTCCGGATCAGGTGACATTCAATGAGGTAAAAGCAATTAAAAAGTATACAGATTTAGAAATTGAAATTTTTATTGGGTATGGCTGCTCCAACCTTGCAGGTGTGTGTAATTTTTGTCATAATAATGGTGAGAAAATCAGAGTGGGTGTGCCATGTCGTGCTAAGTTCAAGATGAAAAACAAAAAAATAGCAAATATTTTGGATGCCTGTCCAGATTGTGCAATCTGCAGTATTCCCAAATTATATGATTTAGGCATTGATAGTTTAAAAATAATAGGAAGAGAAACAGATTGTGGAGAGGTTGCAAAGATAACAAAGATGTATAAAACAGCTGTTCAGATGTATGTAGCAACCGGAAAATTTGACCGCAAGGAAATTATTTCTGCAATTCCATGGTGGGAAAATAATATGTGCTATAACAGGTGCAAATATGAGAATACAAGTTTATTACAATCTTATCTATAAGGATTTATATGTTTTTTAATAATATCGCAGGAGGCAGTATGGATATTTCGTTGTTAATATTAACGTATAACAGAAAGAATTTTTTGAATTACACGCTTACTTCTATTTGTCAGCAGATAACGAATAATATTGACTATGAAGTTATTGTGGTAGATGATGGTTCGACGGATGATACCAAAGAATTAATAAAAGAGTTTAAGAAAAGGATAAAGAACCTGCAATATATTTACCATGAACATACCGGGGTGAAAATAGCAGAGTGTAGAAATTGTGCACTCCATTCTGCTTTAGGTGATGTTGTCTGTTTTGTTGATGCAGGTGTTGTTTTAAAGGATGATTTTTTGAAACAGCACTTTAGCATGCATAAGATAGAAAATGCTCCTGATGTTGTAATCGGAAGAATTGCAGCATTTGAAATCTGTATGGGAGACGAGGAATTTGAACAATATTTTAATAATGAGGATTTGCAGGAAACGGTACGGCAAATTTTGAAGATAGAGCGTTTTGAAGATAGAAGAATGACAACGTATCAGTATTTTAAAAATACATTCCGGAATATGCCGGCACCATGGCATTACTTTTGGACTTGTAATGTGTCGTGGAAACGAAAAGGAAGATTAAAGGAGATTGCATTTGATGAACAAATTCAAAATTGGGGAATGGAAGATGTGGAATTCGGATATCATTTGAGGCAGGAGGGAGCTTCCTTTGATTATAATCCTAATGCTGTTGCAGTTCACATACCACATGATTCCAAAGAGGATGTAGGCGAAAAAGGCAGACATGATATCGAAAATTTAAAATATTTTTACAATAAATATAAGAATATTGACGCAGAAATCTATTTATGTGGAAGGTTGTATTTACATAATGAATATCTGGATTACCTGAAAAAGAGGTCAAGAAAGCGGTTAATCACAGGACAGATTCCGGATATGCCTTTACCGAAAGATAAATGTGTTATTTTTGGTGGGGGTTCTTTCGTAGGAAAACACGAATATAAAAATACAGTTCTGCTTGATTATGATTTTGAATATGGAAAAAAGGATACTGGGCATTTTGTATATTCCATCGGAGCTTGTACCGCCTTTTGTGACCAGCAGTTTGAGTATGTTGTTATATGGGATTACTGGGTGGCTTTACATAATGATTTATTATGGAATGTACTCAAGGAGGCATTCAGAGTTGGAAAAGAGGTTTATATTTTATTTGGTTTGAAAAACGAGAGGGAAAAAGTGGTTATGTGTGTGTCGGAGGAAAAAGAAATCGAGTTGCTAAATGTTTTATGCATTATGAAAAAGAAATATAAAATAGAAAAATGGAAGACTGGTGTAAATGCAGAGTTAACCTATTTACGAGTTATTTGACAAACTTGCATATGCAGTAAATTTATTTATAAGAAAAGTGAGAAGAATATGGAAATTATTGAGTTGATGAATGTGACACGTGTATTCAAGATATTGAACAGACGGGAGGGAATTGTGGGAGGTATTAAAGATTTATTTTCCAGAGATTATAGATATATTTCTGCGGTAGATGATATTTCTTTGAAAATCAAAAAAGGAGAAATTGTTGGTTATCTTGGTCCAAATGGTGCAGGGAAAAGTACGACGATTAAGATGATGACCGGTATTTTAGAGCCTACATTAGGAAAAATATTGGTTAATGGGAAAGAACCGTATAAGAACCGGACTGAAAATGCTCAGAATATAGGGGTGGTATTTGGCCAGCGTTCTCAGCTCTGGTGGTCGCTTCCTTTGAAGGAGTCATTTAAGGTATTGAAAGAAATTTATCAGGTTTCGGATAAAGACTATAAAGATATGCTTGATTTGTATATGTCTTTAATTGATATAAAAAATCTGTGGGATAAGCCGGTTCGTCAAATGTCTCTTGGACAAAGGACATTGAGTGATATCCTTGCAGCCTTTTTACATAATCCTTCTGTAGTGTATTTGGATGAACCTACGATTGGTCTTGATGTCTCAATGAAAAGCAAAATACGGGAACTTATAAAAGGTCTTAACAGTCAAAAAGCTACAACCGTTATTCTTACTACTCATGATATGGGTGACATAGATGCCTTATGTAACCGAACGGTCATTATTGACAAGGGTAAAAAGTTGTATGATGATAATATAGAGAATCTTCATAAAATGTTTGGCGTGTACAGAATAATGAAAATATGTTTTAGCAAAGATGTAGGTAAATTGGATTATGATAGCTTAAAGGCTCAGGCTGAGGAATTGGAAAAGGAATTACAAGAGAATTTTTCAGGCAATGACATGACTGTCTCTGTGGATGAAGAGTGGATTGATATATTGATAAATGAAGAGGATGTTTCCTTGATGGAAGTTATGAATTTTATACAGGGAAAACATCATATTTATAATATCAAACTGGAGGAAATATCTACAGAAAAAGTCATCAAAAAGATATATGAAGGGGGTACCATTTTATAATGAAGAAGTATCTTGCCTTAATAAGAACTGGAATTATGGATAAGCTTAACTTTCGGGTAAGTCTTATTGTTACCTTTGCTGGCAACATCATTTATTTGATTATTATTTATTTCCTTTGGAAAGCAATTTATCTATCATCTGGAAAGGAAATAGTAAATGGTATGGCTTTTAATGATACAATGATTTATCTTGTTTTGGCAACGGCATTATTTAATATGATGGAAATCTTTTTGGTATGGTATATGGGGAATCAGGTACGGTCTGGGAAAATAGTGCTTGATTTGATAAAACCGATTAAATTTGGTCTGTATATGTTTTTCGGGCAGTTAGGGGAGGTTGTTGTAAATTTTGCTATTATATTTCTGCCTACAGTAGTTATCGTGTATATTGTCACAGGCGGAGGTATACCCATTGGAAAAAATATATTATTATTTTTCTTTGCTATGATTTTGGCATTTATTATTAATTATTGTATTAATATGCTTGTTGCAGCATTGTGTCTGTTTACGGAATCCTCGTGGGGAATTAATATTATGAAAGAGGTTATTGTTTCCGTTTTATCTGGTGCAAGTATCCCGGTGGCATTTTTTCCTGATAATATAAAAAAAATAGTAGAATTGCTACCGTTTCAGGCAGTTTATAATACACCGCTTACTATGCTTATTAATAACAATCTTAGTATAGATGGTTATGTAAAGATGTTTGGGATACAGATATTGTGGTTAATTGTCTTGTTGTGTGGAGCAGTTTGGTTTTGGAAATTTTCCTTAAGACATGTAACAATAAATGGAGGCTGATAGAATGAAGAAAAAGAGTATAAAATTTTATCTGGCTATTTATTTTAAAATTATTTCACAGGATATAAAGAGTAAACTGAGCTACCGGGCAGATTTTATCATATCCACCATGGGGATGCTGTTTACAAATATAGCTGGTTTTATAACTTTTTGGATTATGTTTAAAAATTTTGACAATATTAATGGCTGGAATTATTATGAAATATTATTTTTATATGGATTTTCGCTAATGGCACTTACACCGACACAATGTTTGTTTGATAATAACTGGAGCTTAAAAGACTATGTATATTCCGGAGATTTTATTAAATATTGTTTTAGGCCTATTAATTTATATTTCTATTATATTTCTGAAATATTTGATTTAAAGGGAATTGTTGAGTTTGTGATGGGGGTAGGAATACTTGTTTATGCATGGATACATCTGGAATATCCGGTGACTATATTGGGAATTCTAGCATTAATAGTTATGTGGGTTGCAGCTTCTCTGGTAATGGCTGGTATTATGAATATTGCAGCGGCTACCTGTTTCTGGATGAATAATTCAGGGTATGTTATGGTCACGGTATTCAAGTTTACAGAATATACAAAATATCCCATTAATATATTTAATAAAGGTTTTCAGATATTTTTTTCCTTTATAATTCCGATTGCTTTTGTTGCATATTATCCGAGCATGGTGGTGTTAAATCCGCATAACTTACCGTTTCTTACGATTATGGTGCCTACATTTTCAGTAATATTTTTCTATATATCATACAGAATCTGGATGTTTGGTGCAAGTAGATATAATGGAACAGGAAGCTGAAAATTGTATAGGTGTCAATGATTGGTAACACTTCACTTCTAAGGTAATGTCAATAGAAAGATGGAAATTCTCATAGAAAATACTTCTTGAACTTGACATTACCAATGCTAAATTATATAGTTTCATTTCTGATGTTTGGAATATATTTACTTGCTGAAAATAGGTTAAAATCTAAGAACGTTATTAACTGTCTCTTATACACATCTGACGCTGCCGACGA
>UQXF01000036.1 GCA_900544905.1 uncultured Clostridium sp. | reverse complement strand
TACGAGATGACGTCGAGTCTCGTGGGCTCGGAGATGTGTATAAGAGACAGCTTACCTCCCGTGTAATTGACCGTCCTATGAGACCATTGTTTCCTAAGGACTACCGCAATGATGTAACACTTAACAATCTGGTTATGTCAGTGGACCCGGAATGTTCACCGGAGCTTACTGCTATGCTGGGCTCTGCCATTGCAACAGCGATTTCGGATATTCCGTTTGATGGACCGTGTGCAACGACACAGGTTGGTCTGATTGACGGTGAGTTTGTATTTAATCCGAATGAAGCACAGAATGCGGTTTCTGATTTGAAGCTGACAGTGGCATCCACTGCAGAGAAGGTTATTATGATTGAGGCCGGAGCGAATGAGGTTCCGGAGGACAAAATGATTGAGGCTATTTATGCTGCCCATGAGATTAACCAGCAGGTAATTGAATTTATCAATAAGATTGTGGCTGAGTGTGGTAAGCCAAAGCATTCTTACACAAGCTGTGCGGTTCCGGAAGAATTATTCGCAGCAATCAAAGAGATTGTTCCGCCGGAAGAGATGGAAAAGGCAGTATTTACCGATGAGAAGCAGGAAAGAGAAGAGAATATCCGTCAGATTACGGAAAGATTGGAAGAGGCATTCACTGATAAGGAGGAATGGCTGGAGGTACTTGGTGAGGCAATTTACCAGTACCAGAAAAAGACAGTCCGCAAGATGATTTTAGTGGACCACAAGCGCCCGGATGGACGTGCGATTACACAGATACGTCCGCTTGCCGCTGAAGTGGATATTATTCCAAGAGTACATGGTTCGGCTATGTTTACCCGTGGACAGACACAGATTTGTAATGTGACTACTTTAGCCCCGCTTTCAGAAGCACAGAAGATAGATGGTCTGAATTTATTAGAGACCAATAAGAGATATATGCACCAGTATAATTTCCCGTCTTATTCGGTAGGTGAGACAAAACCATCCCGCGGACCGGGACGAAGAGAGATTGGACACGGTGCGTTGGCAGAGCGTGCATTAATTCCGGTACTTCCTTCTGTAGAGGAGTTCCCATATGCAATCCGTACAGTGTCAGAAACCTTTGAGTCAAATGGCTCAACCTCCATGGCATCTACCTGTGCGTCCTGTATGTCCCTGATGGCAGCAGGTGTGCCGATTAAGAAAATGGTAGCAGGTATTTCCTGTGGACTGGTAACCGGCGAGACAGATGATGACTACATTGTTTTAACGGATATCCAGGGCTTGGAGGATTTCTTTGGCGATATGGACTTCAAGGTAACCGGTACAAAAGAGGGTATTACCGCAATCCAGATGGATATTAAGATTCACGGACTGACAAGACCAATTGTGGAAGAGGCAATCAGAAGAACCAGAGAAGCAAGATTGTATATTATGGATGAGGTTATGTCCAAGGCAATTGATAAGCCTCGCGAATCGGTTGGAGCTCTGGCACCTAAGATTATGCAGATGAAGGTTGACCCGGAGAAGATTGGTGAGATTATCGGACAGCGCGGTAAGACAATCAACAATATAATTGAGGAGACCGGTGTTAAAATTGATATTGATGATGATGGAACCGTTGCAGTATGCGGCGTTGACCAGGCTGGAATTGACAAGGCTCTTAAGATTATTCATTCCATTGTGGACCCGATTGAGGTTGGACAGATATATGAAGGAAAGGTTGTCCGGATTATGAATTTTGGTGCCTTTGTAGAGCTTTCACCAAACAAGGATGGCTTGATTCATATCTCCAAGCTTTCCAAGGAGAGAGTTGCTAAGGTGGAGGATGTTGTGAATATCGGAGATACGGTTAAGGTTAAGGTACTTGAAATTGACCGTATGGGCAAGATTAGTTTAAGTCTGAAAGATGCAATAGAAGAAGCATAAAAGAAATGGAAAGTGCCGGTGTATTAAGAGAGAACTTCATGGTGGTAAAATATCTTAATGCACCGGCTCTTTTTTCTAAAATGAAAGGAGAAGAATATGCAGTTTGGTTATTTTGATGAGGCGGCAAAGGAATATGTTATTACACGTCCGGATACTCCGGCACCATGGGCAAACTATTTAGGTTCGCCGGCATATGGAGCGATTATTTCTAATAATGCAGGAGGCTATAGCTTTGAAAAAAGCGGTGCCCATGGAAGAATTATACGTTATATTTTTAATCAGTTTGACCAGCCGGGCAGATATATTTATTTAAGAGACGATGACAGTAAGGATTATTGGTCTGCTTCCTGGCAGCCGGTTGGCAAACCGTTAGATGTGTACAAAAATGAGTGCCATCATGGTACCGGATATACCAATATCATTGCAGAGTATGCAGACATTAAGTCAGAGGCGCTTTACTATGTGCCGCTTAATAAAACCTATGAGGTGTGGAGACTTAAGGTTACAAATAATTCAGACAGAAAGAGAAATCTGTCTGCTTTTGGGTATTGTGAGTTTACAAATGATAGTAATTACGAACAGGACCAGGTAAATCTCCAGTATACCCTGTTTATTACCAGAACATATTTTAAGCAAAATAAAATTTACCAGACAATAAATGAGAATATTCATACGGAAGTGGATGGCAATCAGAATTCATGCCGTTTCTTTGGTCTTGCAGGCGGAGAGATTGCTTCTTATAATGGAGACAAGGAAAGCTTTATTGGAGGATATCATGGTTATGGTAATCCGGTTGCAGTGGAAAATGGGCAGTGTGATAACACGCTGAATTACAATTCCAATGGATGTGGCGCATTACACACAAAAATAGAGTTAGAGCCAGGGGAGAGCAAGGTCATTACTTTTGTGCTTGGTATGAAATCCGATAAAGAGGCAGATGCTATTCTTGCAGGATATAAAGAGCCGGAGAAGGCAACAGAGGAAGAGCTTAAAGAGTTAAAGGATTACTGGCATGGACAATTGTCCCATCTCCAGGTAAAAACACCGTCCGATAGCTTTAACAATATGATTAATACATGGAATGCTTATCAGTGTTTCATGACCTTTATCTGGTCAAGAGCAGCCTCCTTCACCTATTGCGGTTTGAGAAATGGTTACGGCTACCGGGATACAGTTCAGGATATTCAGGGTATTATTCATTTAAATCCGGAGATGGCGCTGGAAAAAATCCGGTTTATGTTGTCTGCCCAGGTGGACAATGGCGGTGGTCTTCCACTGGTTAAATTTAACCACAATGCGGGGCATGAGGATACCCCGGATGATGCCTCTTATGTAAAGGAAACAGGACATCCGGCATACCGCGCTGACGATGCATTATGGTTATTCCCAACAGTATATAAGTATATTGCAGAGTCCGGCAATGTTGATTTTATGGACGAGGTAATCCTTTTTGCCAATGGCGGGGAGGGAACGGTATATGAGCATTTAAAGAGAGCTATTGATTTCTCTATGAACCGTCTGGGAAATCATGGAATGCCGGCAGGTCTTCATGCTGACTGGAATGACTGTCTGCGTCTTGGCAAGCAGGGTGAGTCCAGCTTTGTGGCGATGCAGTTATATTATGCCATGACAGTGATTCGCGAGTTTGCGGAGCGCAAAAAGGATACGGAATATCTCACATATCTTGATAAGGTGCAGAAAGAGCTGGGAGACACCATACAGAAGTACTGCTGGGAGGAGGACCGTTTTGTCCGTGGCTACAAGGAGGATGGAGAACTGATTGGCTCCAAGCACCATCCGGAGGCAAATATGTGGTTAAATCCGCAGTCATGGTCTGTCATTTCCGGGCTGGCAACAAAAGAGCAGGCAGAGCTTGCGTTAGAGTCAGTTCACAGAGAGCTGAATACACCTTATGGTGTAAGACTGATGGCACCGGCCTATGTAAAGCATGCATTTGACGGAGCGCTGATGCTGTTATTCAATCCTTCTACAAAGGAAAATGGCGGTATTTTTTCACAGCCGCAGGGATGGATTATACTGGCAGAAGCTTTAATGGGACATGGAAACCGTGCCTTTGAGTATTTTAATGAGTCTTCTCCGGCATCTATGAACGATAAGGCAGAAATCCGTAAACTGGAGCCATATTGTCATGGGCAATTTACGGAAAGTACGGATTCTCCGTTTGAAGGCCGTGCGCATGTGCATTGGCTGACCGGAACCGCATCTACGGTTATGGTGGGTTGTGTGGAAGGTATTTTAGGCTTAAGACCTGATTTTGAGGGACTTTGCATTAATCCGGCTATTTCCTCTGACTGGAAGGAATTTACTATGGATAAGGATTTCCGCGGTAAAAAGCTTCATATTACTGTGAAAAATCCAAATGGAAAGGAATCCGGTGTTACAAAAATGAGCTTAAATGGCGTGGAATTAGAGGGGAACTATATAAAAGCGGATTTACTGGCTGACAGCAATGAAATTGTTGTCGAGTTGTAGAAGAGGAGTCAGATGGAAACCTTACAGATTCTACTGCACAATAAAATGCTTATGGCGCCCATACTTGGATGGTCAGCAGCACAGGTTTTAAAGGCGGTTATCAATTTTTTCCTGACAAAGGAGTTTAATCCAGAGCGCCTGATTGGAAGTGGCGGTATGCCCAGCTCCCATTCCGCTACAGTGGTAGGGCTTATGTATGCCACGGCTTACTGTAAAGGAATTGCAGGGTTTGAATTTCCAATGGCTGCAGCCTTTGCACTGATTGTTATGTATGATGCCATGAATGTCCGGATGGAAACCGGAAAGCAGGCGGTTATCCTTAACCTGTTTCTGAAAAATGAAGAGATTATGAAGCATTTAAAGGATGCAGGCAAAGGGGAATGGGCAAAAATCATATTAAAGGAATATGTAGGACACACTCCGAGCCAGGTAGTAGGAGGAATTCTGGTGGGGATTCTGGTGGGATATCTGGTCTGTACATTCCTTTAGAATAAAAATTTAGAAATAAGTGATACTAAAGAGGGAGATAGGAAAATCTTCCTCTTTTTAAATTTTTATTGCGCGTGCGCTCAGGAAAGGGAACAGTATGGAACAGAATGAAAATAAAAGAGAAGAGATAAAGGATATCGGGCAGATTGACTTAGAGGAAAATCCCTATGGCTATAAAATCCATTTACTTAATATTATCGGAGAGATTGAGGGGCATCAATGTCTGGGGCCTGGAACTAAAACCACCAAGTACGAGCATGTTCTGCCGGAGCTTGCCAGAGTGGAGGAGGACAGCCGCATTGATGGTCTGCTAGTTTTGTTAAATACGGTGGGAGGAGATGTGGAGGCGGGGCTTGCCATTGCGGAGATGATTGCTTCCCTGTCGGTTCCTGTGGTAACCCTGCTGCTAGGTGGAGGTCATTCCATTGGTGTGCCCTTAAGTGTATGCGGCGATTATTCATTTATTGTGCCAACAGCAACCATGGTTGTGCATCCGATTCGGATGAACGGTACGGTGCTGGGCGTAAAACACAATTACGAGTATATCGATAAAATGCAGGACAGAATCATATCCTTTACCTGTAAGCATTCCGCCATATCCGAAAAGGAGCTGAAAAGAATTATGTTTAATACAAAGGAGCTGGCAAAGGATGTGGGAAGTGTTTTGGTCGGGGAAGAGGCGGTACAGGAAGGTCTGATTGATGAAGTAGGCGGGATTCATGAAGCCTTTTGTTATTTATATGGCTTGATAAATCAACAAAAAAATAGTAGTATATAAATGTTGTGGTGTGTGGAGCCACAAATAAAAAAAGGGAGGTTATCAGCTTGGCTGGTAGTAATAATCAGAACAAAAAACGAACTTCATATAATAAAGGCTCTGGTGGAGGCTCCGCCAGAAAGAGCAATCCTTCTAAGGGGAATTCCAGGAAGAAGCAGAACCAGGAGCAGGAAGAAACCTCTTTTGCTGCAGAGATTACGGTATGGGTGATTTGTGCGGTGATGCTGATGGTTGAGCTTGGCAATTTCGGACTTTGTGGTTTTATCAATAATATCAGCCGATTCTTTTTTGGAGTATTTGGCATGATTGAATATATTCTGCCGTTGACGGTTATGTTTGCTGCATTTTTCTTACATATTAATGAGTATAAAAAGCGGGCGGTGCAGAAGGTGGTATTCGGTTTCTGTGTACTGCTCTGCTTTGGCATGATTGCACAGCTTGCAGTGGGAATTGATGAATATGATTTTTCCAGATTATTTAAAGAAGGCTTTGATGACCAGTTGGGCGGAGGAATCTTATGCGGTTCTATTGCCTATCTGTTACATAGAGGCGTGGGTCTGGTGGGAACCTACATCATTATAATTTTGGCAATCATACTGTGCGTGGTATTATTTGCAGAAGTTTCTGTAATCGATTTTATCAAGAAGCTGGCGGGTGTTGCCCGAGAGAAGGAAACAGATGCAAATGGGGAAATGCTTTCTGAGGAGCCACCGAAAAGCAGGAAACAGGAAAGAAAGAAAAGCCAGAAAAAGGACAGCGATTTTCAGGAGATTGTACGGGAGGATTATCCGGATGACAGGGATGAGGTTTTCACACAGAGAAAGAAAGCCTCTGTGCTTGAGCAGATTTCTGTCCTTCCGTCGGATGCCGACCAGGGGATTTTACCCTCTAAGACAGTAGACAAGCTTCCGGAAAATGAAGAGGTTCATGAGATTACAATGGATTACGAGCTGCCGCTGCCGGGAGAAGGGATGGAAAATATCGCCATCACGGAAACCCCAAAGGAAGAGGTTAAGGAGCGTGCCAGGAAGACTAACCGTAAGCCGAGAAGCAGGAAAAACGTTGTGCCGGCAGTACTGCCGGAAGAGGGAACACCTGCAGCAGATGAAGCTGTAAAGACAGGAGCTTTGGATGAGACAGCACTAGCTATGGAAAATAAAACTGCTGCGGAGGTAAAAAATGTATCAGCGAAGGAAGTGGGAAAGAGTGATTCAGAATACCAGTTTCCGCCGCTGGAGTTATTGAAAAAAGGAAAGACACAGGCAGCTGCCAAGGAGGATGTGATTCGGCAGAATGCCATTAAGCTCCAGGAGGTATTAAAGAGCTTTGGCGTTAATGTGACTATGACGAATTATAGCTGTGGACCGTCTGTAACCCGGTATGAAATGGTGCCGGAGCAGGGAGTTAAGGTCAGCAAGATTACAGGGCTTGCAGATGATATCATGATGAATCTTGCAGCACAGAGTATCCGTATTGAGGCGCCGATTCCGGGTAAATCCGCAGTGGGTATCGAGATTCCCAACAGCAGCAGAAGCGGCGTAGGATTCCGGGAATTGATTGACACGGAGAAATTTATCAAGCATCCGTCGAAGCTTGCCTTTGCGGTAGGTAAGGACATCGAGGGCAATGTAGTGGTAGAGGATATTGCAAAGATGCCCCATTTATTGATTGCGGGGGCAACAGGCTCCGGTAAATCCGTATGTACCAATACCTTGATTATGAGCATTTTATATAAGGCGAGACCGGATGAGGTTAAGCTGATTCTGGTGGACCCTAAGCAGGTAGAATTGAAGGTTTATAACGGTATTCCGCATCTGCTGACCCCGGTGGTGACAGACCCGAAGAAGGCAGCCGGAGCCCTGAACTGGGCTGTGGCAGAAATGACAAAGCGTTACCAGATGTTTTCCGAGTGCAATGTCCGAAACATCCAGGGTTATAATGCCAGGGTAAAAGAGGTAGAGGAGTCTGGCAAGCTTGAGGAAGAGAAGCTTGAAAAGATGCCTCAGATTGTGATTATAGTGGACGAGCTTGCGGATTTGATGATGGTTGCCAAGGCGGAAGTGGAGGAGGCTATTGTGCGGCTGGCACAGCTTGCCAGGGCGGCAGGCATACATCTGGTAATAGCAACCCAGAGACCGTCGGTGGATGTGGTAACCGGGCTGATTAAAGCAAATGTGCCATCCCGTATTGCGCTTTCCGTATCCTCCGGAGTGGATTCCAGAACCATTATTGACAGTGTAGGTGCGGAGAAGCTGTTAGGAAATGGTGATATGCTCTTTTATCCTACCATGTATCCAAAACCGCTTCGTGTCCAGGGAGCGTATATCTCGGATGATGAGGTAGTGAATGTGGTGGAATATTTAAAGGCGCAGAACGGAGAAACCACCTACAGCGAGGAGATGACAAACCGGATTACTTCGACCGGCTTAAACAGTGCATCAGCTGCCGGTGACAGTTCCCCGTCCAATGACCGCGATGAATATTTTGTACAGGCAGGTAAATTTATTATAGAGAAAAATAAGGCGTCCATAGGCATGCTGCAGAGAATGTTTAAAATAGGCTTTAACCGGGCGGCACGTATTATGGACCAGCTGTTTGAGGCAGGTGTAGTGGGACCGGAAGAGGGCACAAAGCCGAGACAGGTGCTGATGAGCGAGGAACAGTTTGAGGAATATGTGGATGAATATTTTTAGCAGACAGCTGTGATAAAGCTTCGTTATTTTGTGCCGGATATCTGCCGGACCAGTAAATAATTAAAAAATGATATTGACGAACCTGTTTTATATCGTTACAATCGAGGAAAGCAAAGAAAAAGGAATGTTTTTAGGGCAAAAGGAGACTGATTATGAAGACAGACATTGAAATCGCACAGGAAGCAGAAATGGTACATATCAAAGAGGTAGCCGGGAAACTGGATATTTCTGAGGATGAATTGGACCTTTATGGAAAATATAAAGCAAAGCTTTCCGATGAATTGATTAAACGTATTGAAAATAATAAAGATGGCAAGCTGGTATTAGTGACCGCTATTAATCCGACGCCTGCCGGTGAGGGCAAGACTACGGTTACGGTGGGACTTGGACAGGCACTTGGACGGATGGGAAAGAAAGCATCCATTGCACTTCGTGAGCCTTCTTTAGGACCTTGCTTTGGTATTAAGGGCGGCGCTGCAGGTGGCGGATATTCCCAGGTAGTGCCAATGGAGGATTTGAACCTGCATTTTACAGGTGATTTTCATGCCATTACCTCTGCTAATAATCTACTGGCAGCTATGCTTGACAATCATATCCAGCAGGGAAATGCGCTGAATATTGATACAAGGCAGATTGTTTGGAAGAGATGTCTGGATATGAATGACAGAGTGCTTCGCAATATCGTGGTTGGTCTTGGCAGCAAAATGGACGGTTATGTGAGAGAGGACCATTTTGTTATTTCCGTTGCCTCTGAGATTATGGCAATTCTTTGCCTTGCAAATGATATGGAGGACTTGAAGGATAAGCTTGGCAAGATTATTGTGGCTTATTCAGTGGATGGAAATCCTGTGACTGCCAAGGATTTAAAGGCAGTAGGAGCGATGGCAGCGCTGCTTAAGGATGCGATTAAGCCAAATATGATTCAGACCTTAGAGCACACACCTGCATTTGTACATGGCGGACCGTTTGCCAATATTGCACACGGCTGTAACTCTGTCCGGGCTACAAAGCTGGCACTTAAGCTGTCCGATATTGTGGTGACGGAGGCTGGTTTTGGTGCAGACCTTGGAGCGGAGAAGTTTATGGATATTAAGTGCCGTAAGGCTGGAATTGCACCGGATGCCATTGTGTTAGTAGCAACTGTCCGCGCCTTAAAGTATAATGGCGGCGTGGCGAAGGCAGATTTGAACAAAGAAAATGTAGAAGCCTTAAAGAAGGGTATTGTGAACTTAGAGAAGCATATCGAGAATTTACAGCAGTACGGTGTGCCGATTGTTGTTACATTGAATCAGTTCATTACAGACTCCGAAGCAGAGTTATCTTATGTAAAGGAATTTGTGGAAGGAAAGGGCTGTGATTTTGCCCTTGCAAAGGTTTGGGAAAAAGGCGGCGAAGGCGGCTTAGAGCTGGCAGAGAAGGTAGTAGATGTATTAGAGAATAAGCAGGCAGATTTTAAGATGCTTTATGAGGATGACATGTCTCTTGAGGATAAGATTGAAACCATAGCAACGAAGATTTATGGAGCCAATGGAGTAAATTATACAGCCGCAGCGAAGAAGCAGTTAGAGAAAATTACCTCTCTTGGCTATGGCAGCCTTCCGGTTTGTATGGCAAAGACCCAGTATTCCTTATCCGATGACCAGACAAAGCTTGGAAGACCGACTGATTTTGATATCAGTGTAAGGGATGTATACGTCAATGCGGGAGCAGGATTTGTGGTAGCTATTACCGGTTCCATTATGACAATGCCTGGACTGCCTAAAGTACCGGCGGCAGAGGGAATTGATGTGGTGGATGATAAAATTGTAGGATTGTTTTAATAAAGATAGATTTTACAAGATAAATGGAGAGTTAATAGGTTTTCAGCAGCATGTTATAAGGAGGATAAGAATGGCAAGTTTAATTGATGGCAAGCTAATTAGTCAGCAGATTAAGGACGAGTTAAAAGAAAAGGTGGCAGCATTAAAGGCAGAGGGGAAAGAAATCGGTATGGCAGTGATTCAGGTGGGAAATGACCCTGCATCTTCTGTATATGTGGGCAATAAGAAAAAGGCCTGTGCGTATATTGGTATCCGTTCCGAAAGCTATGAACTGCCGGAGGAGACCACGCAGGAAGAATTACTCACCTTAATTGACAAGCTCAATCAGGATGAAAGGATTCATGGTATTTTAGTCCAGCTGCCGGTTCCAAAGCATATTGATGAGGATACTGTCATAAAAGCCATTTCTCCGAAAAAGGATGTGGACGGTTTTCATCCACAAAGTGTAGGCGCTTTAAGTATTGGGCAGCCTGGCTTTGTTTCCTGTACGCCTGCCGGAATCATCCAGCTGCTTAAGAGAAGCAATGTAGAGATAGAGGGAAAAGAGTGTGTTGTAATCGGAAGAAGCAACATTGTCGGAAAACCGATGGCACTTCTTCTGTTAAGAGAAAACGGAACCGTTACCATTACCCACTCTAAGACAAGGAATTTGAAGGAGGTCTGCAAGAGGGCAGACATCTTAGTTGTAGCCATCGGAAGACCAAAGATGATAGACGCTTCTTACGTGAAGGAGGGAGCGGTTGTGATTGACGTGGGAATCCACCGCAATGAAAATAACAAGCTTTGTGGCGATGTGGATTTTGAAAGTGTAGAGCCTGTTGCATCCGCAATCACTCCGGTACCGGGCGGCGTAGGGCCTATGACAATTGCAATGCTGATGAACAACTGCGTAGAGGCGGCTACCATGTTTGAGGATTAGACCATAATGGGACAAAGCAGAGCGGAATGATGGAGACAGGAGCCTATATATGATTCAGATTTTATTCGTATCCCTTGGCTGTGACAAGAATCTTGTGGACAGTGAGGTTATGCTGGGACTGTTACAGGAAAAGGGATATGCCATTACAAATGAAGAGAAGGAAGCAGATGTTGTTGTGATTAATACCTGCTGTTTTATCCATGATGCGAAGGAAGAGAGTATCGAAAATATCATTGAGATGGGAAAATTAAAGCAGACAGGAAAGCTGAAGGCGCTGATTATTACAGGCTGTCTGGCGCAGCGTTACAGAGATGAGATAAGGACAGAATTACCGGAGGTGGATGCCATTCTTGGAACCACCAGCACAGAATCCATTGTGGAGGCTGTGGAGGAAGTGCTTTCCGGAAAGCAGTATGAACATTTTGATGATATTGATTATCTTGCCCCGAGCCATGAAAAAAGGGTAATTACATCGGGAACCTATTTGGGGTATTTAAAGATTGCCGAAGGGTGTGACAAGCACTGTACCTATTGTATTATCCCGAAGGTGAGGGGACGCTACCGCAGTGTTCCAATGGAGGATTTGATTGCCCAGGCAAACTATCTGGTTTCAAACGGAATTACGGAAATCTGTTTAGTGGCGCAGGAGACCACCCTTTATGGAATTGATATATATGGTGAAAAGAAGCTTCCCGGGCTGTTAAGAAAGCTGTCGCAGCTTGAAGGTCTGCAATGGATTCGTCTCTTATACTGCTATCCGGAGGAGATTACAGAGGAGCTGATTGCTGAAATCAGGGATAATCCCAAGGTCTGCCATTATATTGATATGCCGTTACAGCACTGTGCGGATACCATTTTACGGCGGATGGGAAGAAAGACAACAAAAGAGGAAATCCGAAAGACAATCACCCATATCAGAAAGGAGATTCCGGATATAGTGCTTAGGACCTCGCTGATTACCGGTTTTCCGGGAGAGACGGAGGCAGAACATGAAGAAATGCTATCCTTTGTAGATGAGATGGAATTTAACCGTCTTGGCGTGTTTACCTATTCTCCGGAGGAGGGAACTCCGGCAGCAGGCTTTGAAAACCAGGTGGAGAAAGCTGTAAAGGAACGGTGGCGGGAGGAAATCATGGAACTCCAGCAGGAGGTATCCTATGATTTAAATGCTGCCATGGTGGGAAAACAACTGAAGGTGATTGTAGAAGGATATCTTTATAAAGAGCAGATGTATATGTGCCGTTCTTATATGGATGCACCGGAAATCGACGGATATATTTTTGTGGAATCGGAAGAGGAACTTTTATCTGGTGATTTTATAGAGGTTACAATTACAGATTTTAATGAATATGATTTGATTGGAGAAAGAAATTATGAATTTACCGAATAAGTTAACGATTTTGAGAACCATTTTAATTCCGTTTTTCCTGGTGGCAATGCTGTGGGACGCTGTGCCGTATGGAAACTGGATAGCGCTTGTAATCTTTGCGGTTGCTTCCCTGACAGACATGCTAGATGGAAAAATCGCAAGAAAATATAATCTGGTCACCAATTTTGGAAAATTTATGGACCCCCTGGCAGACAAGCTTTTAGTATCCTCTGCCATGATTGCATTTGTGGAATTGGGACGGATACCCTGCTGGATTGTTATTGTCATTATTGCAAGGGAATTTATTATAAGCGGATTCCGTCTGGTTGCTGCGGATAACGGCATTGTAATTGCGGCAGGAATATGGGGGAAGGTGAAAACGGCAGAGCAGATGGTAATGCTGTGTGTTTTATTAGCGGATTTTGGCAGTGTATTTCCGGGAGCGGCAGGAGCAATTCATCTGGCAGAAGATGTTCTGATTTATGCGGCGTTGGTTCTGACAATAGTTTCCCTGATTGACTATCTGGTTCATAATAAGGGTGTTCTTGCTGAAAATAACAAGTAGCGAATCAAAGACGGTTGCAGGTTATCCTGTAATCGTTTTTTGATTCTGCGGGAAAGTCTGTTCTGTAGAGTAATAAACACGTTGCAAAGGAAATAAAAATCTGTCGTATTTTGTAACAAGTTTTCCTTGAAATAATGACATAAAAGTACTAAAATATAATTGGCTAAAATTGGGCTTACTTTAGTGGGCCTTATAATAAATAAAAACGGAGGGCTAAAAATGAGCAATAAACTTACGTTGTCAGCAAGTGATAGAATTGCAGCTTTACTTGATGACTCAAGTTTCGTTGAAGTTGGTGCTTATGTTACTGCTAGAAATACCGACTTTAACACAATGGACACTGAAACACCGGCTGATGGTGTCGTAACAGGTTACGGTACAATCGACGGAAGACTAGTGTATGTATATAGCCAGGATGCCGGAGTATTAGGCGGTTCCATCGGTGAAATGCATGCAGCAAAAATTGCAAAAATCTATGATATGGCACTGAAGATGGGTGCGCCGGTAATCGGATTGATAGATTGTGCAGGTTTAAGATTACAGGAGGCAGTCGATTCTTTAAATGCATTTGGTAATATTTATTTGAAGCAGTCTTTCGCTTCAGGAGTCGTGCCACAGATTACAGGTATCTTTGGTGTATGTGGCGGCGGAAGTACTATTATTCCAGCATTGTCAGATATCACCTTTATGGTAAAGGATTCTGCAAAATTATTTGTAAACAGTCCGAATGCCTTAGAGCAGAATTACGCAGAAAAGTTAAACACTGCGGAAGCTTCTTACCAGGAAAGCAATTCCGCCCTGGTAGATGAGGTATTAGAGGATGATGCTGCTGTACTTGGAAGAATCAGACAGGTGGTAACCTTCCTTCCGTCTAATAATGAAGATGATTCTAATTTTGCGGAATGTTTGGACGACCTTAACAGAGAGATTCCTAACTTAGAGGGACTTGCAGATGATGCAAGAGCAGTACTTACCCATATTTCAGACAGCAATGTCTTTATTGAGCTTAAGAAGGAATATGCAAAGGACATGGTTATTGGTTTCATTAAATTAAACGGAACAACCGTTGGCTGTGTAGCAAACCAGGTTAAGGACGGTGGAGATGTATTGTCAACAAAGGGTGCTTATATTGCAGCGGAATTTGTTAATTTCCTGGACGCATTTGGCATTCCGGTACTTTCACTGACAAATGTGAAGGGTTATAAGGCGACTGTTTCAGAGGAGGCAGGAATTGCAAAGGCAGCTGCAAAGCTTACCTATGCATTTGCAAATGCAACGGTTCCTAAGGTTAATCTTGTAATGGGTAACGCCATGGGAAGTGCATATCTTGCGATGAATTCCAAGTCCATTGGCGCTGATATAGAGTACGCATGGAACACTGCCAGCATTGGAACAATGGAGCCGGAGCAGGCAGTCAAGATTATGTATGCGGAGGAGCTTTCAAAGGACGGTTATGACAAGGAGAAAATTGCTGCCGTGAAAGCAGAATATACCGCAAAGATGTCCAGTGCCCAGGCGGCTGCAAAGCGCGGATATGTAGATGATATCATTGATGGTGCGGCTACCAGAAAACGTTTAATTGCTGCATTTGAGATGCTTTATACCAAAAGAGAAGACAGACCATTAAAAAAGCATGGAGCAGTATAGAGAGGGGATAGCCATATGAAAATGAAAAAAATTATTTTATTCTTTTCTATGATTGCTGTTTTTGTCTCCCTGACAGCCTGTAGTAGTGGGCAGGAAGAAGTGACCTTTGATTATAATAATACCGATATTATTTCCTCAACGGTATATGAAGCTTATCAGTTTCAGAATATAAGTGATGCGTACCGGGCATATCTGGAGAATTCAGAAGATGAGATGGCAGAGATAATGCTGACCGGTATATCTAATTTTGACAGTGCCGAGGAAGAATGTGGTGAATTTAAGGGTTACCGTTCAAAAGAGGGCGGAGACAGCATCATGTTCGATTTTTCAAAGCTTAATTCACAGGATGAGGATGAATTAGCGCAGTTGAATACAGAGTTGACGGATTTCTTAAGCCTTATCGATGCAAAGGTAGAAGAAAACGGAGGTAATGTTACAGTTACCCTGACTGCTGTTTATGAAAAGCGTGATGTGGAGTATAGCTTTGTATATGAGGAGAATCCGGCATATGCATATGCGTATGATTTATATCAGCAAAAAGTTGCACCGTATCAGATAAAGGAGGTTACGGCAACTCCGGATTATACATTTAGCGAGAAGATGGGTAAGGCAGGTGCGAATACATTAATGGGTATGGGTACCGTATTTCTCGTATTAATCTTCATTTCTATTATCATTGGCCAGTTTGAGAAAGTTGGTAAGGCCAGTGAAAGAATAGCAGTATGGTGGAGTAACCGTAAAAAGAAGGCAGAAGAGCCGGAAGATGCCTCTGTTAAGGCGGCAGTGGTTTCAACTTCAGGCACAACAGCGAGTCCGATGGATGATGCACAGCTGGTTGCGGTAATTACAGCAGCGGTTGCAGCATCTAATGCCGCATCGGGAGGCAGTGATAAGTTAATAGTTCGTTCTATCAAAAAAGCAAAGAGATAATATTAGGAGGAATATTAGAATGAAGAATTATAGAATTACAGTAAATGGTACAGCTTATGATGTAGCAGTAGAGGAATTAGGTGCAGGCACAGTTCCGGCAGCAGCACCTGTAGCAGCTCCGGCACCTGTAGCAGCGGCTCCAGCAGCACCTGCAGCTCCGGCAGCCAGTGGTGCAGAGGGTGCTGTTAAGGTAGCAGCTCCAATGCCAGGCAAGATTTTGGCAATCAAGGCAAATGTAGGACAGGCCGTAAAACGTGGTGACGTTGTAATGATTCTTGAGGCAATGAAAATGGAGAACGAGATTACAGCTCCGGAAGATGGTACAATTGCAGGTATTAATGTTGCAGTTGGTGACAGCGTAGAGTCCGGTGATACACTTGCTTCATTAAACTAATTGATGGAATGTGATATCATTTTAGACAGGAGGCAGTGCAAATGGATTATATATGGACTACATTGCAGAACTTAGCTGGACAGACCGCATTTGCAAATCTTTACTGGGGTAATTTTGTAATGATTGCAATTGCCTGTGTTTTCCTGGTTCTGGCAATTAAATTTGGCTTTGAGCCGTTGTTGTTAGTCCCGATTTCCTTCGGAATGTTGCTGGCAAATATGTTTCCGGGCATCATAGCAGAAGGCGGACTATTACACTATTTTTATTTACTGGATGAATGGAGTATTTTACCTTCTCTTATTTTCTTAGGAGTTGGTGCTATGACGGACTTTGGACCGTTAATTGCGAATCCGAAGAGCTTTCTTTTGGGTGCGGCGGCACAGTTCGGTATTTACTCTGCATACTTTTTTGCAATTTTGATGGGCTTTGGTGACAAGGCAGCAGCAGCGATTTCCATTATTGGTGGTGCGGACGGACCTACCTCCATTTTCTTAGCAGGTAAGCTTGGAATGGGAGGGACCCTGATGGGACCGATTGCTGTGGCAGCTTATTCTTATATGGCATTAGTGCCGGTTATCCAGCCGCCGGTTATGAAGCTTCTTACAACAGAAAAAGAGCGTAAGATTAAGATGGAACAGTTAAGACCGGTATCCAAGATTGAAAGAATTATGTTCCCGGTTGTTGTTACAATTGTTGTTGTGTTAATTCTTCCTACAACAGCACCGTTAGTTGGTATGCTGATGCTTGGTAATCTCTTTAGAGAATCCGGTGTTGTAAAGCAGTTAACAGAGACTGCATCCAATGCACTTATGTATATCGTAGTAATTTTGCTTGGTACTTCTGTTGGTGCAACTACAACGGCACAATCATTCCTTAACACAGATACACTTAAGATTGTTGCATTAGGTTTAATTGCATTTATTATCGGAACTGCAGCAGGTGTATTGTTTGGTAAGCTGATGTGCTGGGCTACAAAGGGAAAGGTGAATCCATTAATTGGTTCTGCCGGAGTATCCGCTGTGCCAATGGCAGCCCGTGTATCACAAAAGGTTGGCTCAGAAGCAGACCCTACAAACTTCTTATTGATGCATGCAATGGGACCAAATGTAGCAGGTGTTATCGGAACTGCGGTTGCAGCCGGAACATTTATGGCAATCTTTGGAGTATTTTAAGACAGCTTTATACGGTATAGATTCTGACAGGAATCTATACCGGTTAGAGAGAATATCGTGATTTTAAATAATATGGAGGATTAAAAAATGGCAAATCAAGCAGCAAAGCCGGTAAAGATTACCGAAACAGTTTTACGTGATGCGCATCAGTCATTGATTGCTACCCGTATGACTACGGAACAGATGCTTCCTATCATTGATAAGATGGATAAGGTTGGCTATCATTCTGTAGAGTGCTGGGGTGGTGCAACATTTGATGCTTCTCTTCGTTTCTTAAAAGAAGACCCATGGGAGAGACTTAGAAAGTTAAAAGACGGATTTAAGAATACAAAATTACAGATGTTATTCAGAGGACAGAACATTTTAGGATATGCACCGTATGCAGATGATGTGGTAGAATATTTTGTTCAGAAATCTATTGCAAATGGTATTGATATCATTCGTATTTTTGATTGTCTGAATGACCTTCGTAACCTGCAGACTGCAGTAAAAGCAGCTAACAAAGAAAAAGGTCATGCGCAGGTTGCGCTCTCTTATACATTAGGTGATGCTTATACTTTGGAGTATTGGAGAGACATCGCAAAGAGAATTGAGGATATGGGTGCAGATTCCATCTGTATCAAGGATATGGCGGGACTTTTGGTTCCAAATGCGGCAACAGAGCTTGTTCAGGCATTGAAGGACGGCTCCAGCCTTCCAATCCAGCTTCATACACACTATACTTCTGGTGTGGCATCAATGACCTATATGAAGGCTGTTGAGGCAGGATGTGATGTGATTGATACAGCAATGTCACCACTGGCTATGGGTACTTCCCAGCCGGCAACAGAGGTTATGGCAAAGGCATTTGAGGGAACAGAGTACGACCCTGGCTTTGACCAGAACTTATTGGCTGAGATTGCGGATTATTTCCGTCCACTACGTGAGGAGTGGTTAGAATCCGGATTGTTAAGTCCAAAGGTAATGGGCGTAAACATCAAGACCTTATTATACCAGGTACCGGGTGGTATGTTATCCAACATGGTTTCCCAGCTTAAGGAGATGAATGCAGAGGATAAGTATGATGAGGTGTTAGAGGAGATTCCTCGTGTCCGTAAGGATTTTGGCGAGATTCCGCTTGTTACACCATCTTCTCAGATTGTTGGTACACAGGCTGTATTAAATGTTGTTATGGGCGAGCGTTACAAGATGCTTACGAAGGAGTCCAAGGACTTATTAGTTGGTAAGTATGGTCAGACAACAAAGCCGGTTAACAAAGAGGTTCAGAAGAAAGCCCTTGACAGTCTGGGAATGAAAGAGCCTATTACCTACCGTCCGGCAGATGATATCAAGCCACAGCTTGAGCAGTTAGAGAAGGAATGTGCCCAGTACAAGCAGCAGGATGAGGATGTATTGTCCTATGCATTGTTCCCACAGGTGGCAACAGACTTCTTTAAGTATAGAGAAGCCCAGCAGACCAAGGTGGATGCAACGGTTGCTGATACAGAAAATGGAGTATATCCGGTATAAAAGTAAAGAAAAATCATTCGCAAGAAGAGTCGCGATAAATCCAATATGGCATATCGTGGCTCTTTTGCTTTTCATTAAGAGTGGCAGAATTGGGAATAAAAATAATAATGGTTGTAGTATTGCTTCTGTGGCATTTTTCTATTTAGTATGCTACAATAAATACATGTGTCGGAAGGGAGGTATGCATATGGCAAGAACGGTTGCGATTGGCGTACAGGATTTTGGGGACTTAATAAAAGGAAACTGTTTTTATGTAGATAAGACAGGATTTATCAGGGAATGGTGGGAAAGTAAGGACAGTGTTACATTAATCACCCGTCCCCGTCGTTTTGGTAAAACCCTGAATATGAGTATGCTGGAGCATTTTTTCTCGAACAGATATGAAGGGCAGGGGGCGCTTTTTGAGGGACTTTCCATTTGGGAAGAGGAAAAATACCGTAATTTGCAGGGAACATACCCGGTTATCAGCCTTTCCTTTGCAAATGTGAAGGAAACTACTTTTTCTGATGCATATGAAATGATTTGTCAGATATTATACAGTATTTATGTACGGAATGATTTTTTGTTGGAGAGTAACCATTTGACATCAGAACAAAAGGCATATTACAGCCATATCCTGGACAGCCTCAGAGAAAGAAGTTCATCTGTAGAGGTGGCAACATCGTTGCAGCAGTTATCTGCTTTGTTAGAATGTCACTATGGGAAGAAAGTAATTATATTGTTAGATGAATATGACACTCCTATGCAGGAGGCTTATGTGAATGGATATTGGGAAGAAGCAGCTGCTTTTACCAGAAGCTTATTTAATGCTACCTTTAAGACAAATCCTTATCTGGAACGTGCCATTATGACAGGTATTACAAGAGTGAGCAAGGAGTCGATTTTTTCGGATTTGAACAATTTAAAGGTTGTCACCACTACTTCCGATGAGTATACCACATCCTTTGGCTTTACGGAGGAAGAGGTCTTTGCTGCCATGGATGAAATGGGTATGACAGAGAAGGAGAAGGTAAAAACATGGTATGACGGGTTTGTATTTGGAAATACCAGTGATATCTATAATCCATGGTCCATTTTAAATTATCTGGATACTGGTAAAATTTCCACCTATTGGGCAAATACCAGTGCCAACAGCCTGGTGGGTAAGCTGATTCGGGAGGGAAACCGCCGGATTAAAGAGAGCTTTGAGACACTGATGCAGGGTGGAACAATTGTAACAGAAATGGATGAACAGATTGTATACAATCAGTTAGATGATAATGAAGAAGCAATCTGGAGCCTGCTGCTTGCCAGTGGATATTTAAAAGTGGTAAAGGCGGGAGGATATATTCCGGATGGGGAAGAATGCGAGGAGGAAGACTATGAGCTGGCACTGACCAACCTGGAAGTCCGGCTGATGTTTAAAAATATGATAAAAGGCTGGTTCAAGAAGGAAAGTGCCTGCTATAACGATTTTATCAAGGCACTGATGGTTGGTGATTTGGATGCCATGAATGAATATATGAACCGGGTAACCGCTTCTGTATTTAGCAGCTTTGATACCGGAAAACAGCCGTCCCACACAGAGCCGGAACGCTTTTATCATGGTTTTGTTCTGGGACTCATGGTGGATTTGCAAAACCGCTATGTGATTACCTCAAACCGGGAAAGCGGCTTTGGCAGATACGATATTATGCTGCAGCCGAAGGGAGAAGCGGATGACGCTGTCATCATTGAATTTAAGGTATTTAATAAGAAAAAAGAGGAAACTCTTTCGGATACATTGCATGCGGCACTTGCCCAGATAGAGGAAAAACAATATGAAAAGGTTCTGATACACCAGGGAATTGCCCCGGAGCGTATTCGCAAATATGGTTTTGCCTTTCAGGGAAAAGAGGTATTGATTGGATAAGTGCTGTAATATTCACTATTGAGAAAGGCGTGAAATATTGGTTATGTCAAAGATAATCGTAGTTGGCGGAGGTGCTGCCGGAATGATGGCAGCAATTTTTGCAGCGAGAAACGGAAAAGAAGTAATATTATTAGAACAGAATGAAAAGCTTGGCAAGAAGTTATTTATTACCGGAAAGGGAAGATGCAATTTTACCAACGCCTGTGATACGGAGGATTTGTTTCAGAATGTAGTAACGAATCCGAAGTTTTTATACAGTGCATTTTATTCCTTTTCCAACCATATGGTTATGGATTTTTTTGAGGAAATCGGATTACCGTATAAGGTGGAGCGTGGCAACCGTGTATTTCCGGTCTCAGACCATTCCTCGGATGTAATCAAGGTTTTGGAAAAGGAATTGCGAAAGCAGAAGGTAGAGATTTTACTAAACACAAAGGTAAAATCTTTAATTATAGAAAATAATATCTGCAAGGGTGTTGAATTTGCAGAATCTGATGTTGAAAGCAGGAAAAGGCAGGTAAAAAAGTTATATGCGGACAGTGTGATTGTGGCAACAGGCGGGGTATCCTATCCAAGAACCGGAGCCTGTGCGGATGGCTATGGTTTTGCCGAGAAGGCAGGTCATACTATAGCAGACAGAAAGCCTTCCCTGGTTCCACTTGAATTGAAGGATGGCTGTTGCAAGGATTTGATGGGGATATCCTTAAAAAATGTATCGGCTGTTATATATGCAGATGGGAAAAAGGTATATTCGGATTTTGGAGAAATGCTCTTTACTCATTTTGGGGTCAGTGGACCCATAATTATTAAGGCAAGTGCCTACATCCATAAATATCTGGATAAGAAGCTTACTTTGAAGATTGATTTAAAGCCGGCATTGGATGAAAAACAGCTGGATGAACGGATTTTAAAGGATTTCAAGCTTTTTCAAAATAAGCAGTTAAAAAACAGCCTGGATAAATTACTGCTTCGTGCCCTGATTCCGGTTGTCATTGACAAAAGTGGATTAGATGGGGAAAAGAAAATAAATGAGATGACAAAAGAGGAACGAAGAATATTAGGACAAACCATTAAAAATCTGCCGTTTACCATCACCGGTCTTAGGGGATGGGATGAAGCGATTATCACAAAGGGCGGCGTGAAGGTAAAGGAAATTGAACCTGGAACAATGGAATCCAAACTGACTGGAGGACTGTATTTTGTCGGGGAGGTGCTGGACTTGGATGCGTTAACCGGAGGCTTTAATTTACAGATTGCATGGTCCACAGGTTATCTGGCAGGAATATCCTGTTAAAGCCGTCAGATATTCCAGCATTTTAGGGTGAGTAGGCGCCAGCGTAAAATGATGTCCCAAAGTATAGGTGTTGTATTGCAGGATGACATGGATTTTGTTATTAATGAGAAACAGGAAAATGATATAGATGAAAAATAGCGGCAAGCAGTAATAGAAAGTTTGGTTATATTTTAATGAAAAAGGAGAACAAAAATGGCAAGTATAGCAATTGACGGACCGGCAGGTGCGGGAAAAAGCACCATTGCAAAAAAGGTAGCAAAGAAAATGGATTATATATATGTAGATACCGGAGCCATGTACCGGGCAATCGCATATTATCTGGTGACAAACAAGATTGATATTGAGGATGAAGCTGCACTGACAGCAGCCTGTGACAGTATTACCATTGAAATTGGCTATGAAAATGATGCCCAGCAGGTTTATCTGAATGGGGAAAATGTTACTCCATATTTAAGGACAGAGGAGACTGGAAATATGGCTTCCAAATCCTCTGCAAAAGCACCTGTGCGTGCGGCGCTGCTTGATTTACAGCGCAATATGGCGAAGAAGTTTAATGTAGTTATGGATGGCAGGGATATCGGAACCAACGTATTGAAAGATGCGGAGGTGAAAATTTATTTAACGGCTTCTTCTAAGGAACGGGCAAACCGCCGGTATAAGGAACTGCTGGAAAAAGGAGAACATCCGGATTTTGATAAAATTGAAGCGGATATTATTGAACGGGATGAAAGAGATATGAATCGTGCCATTGCACCACTAAAACAGGCAGAGGATGCAGTTTTAGTAGACAGCTCTGATATGGGAATTGAAGAGGTTGTAGCAAAAATTTTGTCTGTGGCAGGCGAAAAGCTGTAATAGATAAAAAGCCAACAAGAAGGAACTGGAAGATATTTTATTTGGCTTCTGTTGAAATGTTGTGATATAGTAGTAGCGTAAAATAATTTGTACGAGGTTTATGTATGGATGTTGTATTAGCGAAAACAGCAGGCTTCTGCTTTGGAGTAAAGCGGGCTGTGGATACAGTTTATGAACAGGCTGAGAAGGGCAATGTGTACACCTATGGTCCGATTATCCATAACGAAGAGGTGGTAAAGGATTTAGAGGAAAAAGGTGTCCGGATTCTTTCAGATGAGCAGGCGTTAAAGGAATTAGAGTCAGGAACGGTTGTAATCCGCTCCCATGGAGTGGAGCGCAGCATTTATGAATTAATACAGGAAAAAGGATTAGAGCTTGTGGATGCCACCTGTCCCTTTGTTAAGAAAATTCACAATATTGTCGATAAAGACAGTGCCAATGGAAAGCAGATTATAATAATTGGAGATAAAAACCACCCTGAAGTAATGGGAATAGTTGGTTGGTGCAATCAGGCTCCCATTGTGTTAGAATCAGAGGAAGAGGCGGAAAATTTGTCTTTTTCAGACGATAAAGAGATAAGTTTGGTGTCCCAGACGACATTTAATCACAAGAAATTCAATAAGGTGGTTGAAATTTTCAAAGAAAAAGGTTATAATATAACCGTTTATAACACCATATGCAATGCAACAGAAGAAAGACAAAGAGAAGCAGCTTCTATTGCTAAGCAGGTAGATGCAATGATTGTGATTGGTGGGAAGAACAGTTCAAATACACAAAAGTTATTTGATATTAGTAAAAAAGAATGTGCAAATACTTACTATATACAGACACTCGTTGACTTGGATTTAGCTGCTTTTGAATCCGTTGGTAGGGTAGGTATTACTGCAGGGGCATCTACCCCTAATCAAATTATTAAGGAGGTTCATGGTAGCATGGCAGAAGATTTTGGAACAATGTTTGAAGCCAGTTTGGCAGAGGAAAGCAGAATTAGTGTAGGAAAGATTGTAAAGGGAACCGTTATTGATGTAAAAGATGACGAGATTATCTTGAATATCAATTATAAAGCAGATGGTATTATTACAAAGAATGAGTATTCTAATGATGTGAATATTTCATTAAAAGATAAGGTTCAGATTGGTGAGACAATTGAAGCCAAGGTTATTAAGACCAATGATGGTGACGGTCAGGTTCTCTTATCTGTTAAGCGTGTAGCGGCAGAGAAGGCAAATGAGAAGCTTGAGGAAGCCTATAACAATGAGGAAGTATTAAAGGGAATTGTTACCCAGGTTTTAGATGGCGGTTTAAGTGTTACCGTTGAGGAAGCAAGAGTATTTATTCCTGCAAGCCTTGTATCAGATACTTATGAGAAGGATTTGACAAAGTATAAGGACCAGGAAGTTGAATTTAAGATTACAGAGTTTAACCCTCGCAAGAGAAGAATTATCGGTAACCGTAAGATGTTAATTGAAGCAGAGAAGAAGGCTGCAAAGGAAGCACTGTTTGCAAGAATTAATGTTGGAGACACCGTTGAGGGTACTGTTAAGAATGTGACAGACTTCGGTGCATTCATTGATTTAGGCGGCGCAGACGGATTGCTTCACATTTCTGAGATGTCATGGGGAAGAGTTGAGAACCCTAAGAAGTTGTTTGCAGTTGGCGACAGTGTGAAAGCAATTATCAAAGATATCCAGGGTGAGAAGATTGCGTTAAGCCTTAAGTTTGAGGATACAAATCCATGGTTGACAGCAGCTGACAAATATGCAGTTGGCAACATTGTAACGGGTAAAGTTGCAAGAATGACTGATTTTGGCGCATTTGTTGAGTTGGAGCCGGGTGTGGATGCATTATTACATGTATCACAGATTGCAAGAGAGCATATTGAGAAGCCATCCAGTGTATTGTCTGTTGGTCAGGAAATCGAAGCTAAGGTGGTTGATTTCAGACTAGAGGAGAGAAAAATCAGTTTGAGTATGAAGGCTCTACTTCCGGAAGAGGAGGAAGCAGAGGAAGCTGTAGAGGAGACTGCTACAGAGGAATAATAAATTTACAGATTAACCTCGCTTTAGGAGTACTAGGGCGAGGTTTTTTTGCTTTGACTGATGAAAATGAGAGGATGGAGCAGATAAATGGCATATGATTACGAAAGCTTTAAGAAGGATGTCTATGGACTTACCAATATTAATCTGACCTTATATAAGGAGAGACAGATGAAGCGGAGAATCGAGTCTCTGATGAACCGTAAGGGCTATCATAATTTTGAAGAATATTTCCAGGCGATGAAGAAGGATAATTCCTTGTTGCGTTCCTTTGTGAGTTATCTTACAATTAATGTATCGGAATTTTATCGAAATCCAAAACAATGGGAGGTTTTTGAGAATGAAATGATTCCCTATATGAAAAAGGAATTTGGAAACCGGATAAACATATGGAGTGCCGCCTGTTCCACGGGAGATGAGCCCTATACGATTGCAATGCTGCTGGCAAAATATTTTCCGTTGAACCAGATTCGCATTTATGCAACGGATATTGATGAGGATGTACTTATGATTGCCAAGGAGGGTTTTTATCTGACAAGAAGTCTGGAACGTCTTCCGAAAGAGCTGCTGGCAAAGCATTTTACAAAAAAGGAAAATGGATATCAGATTAATGATGATATCAAGACATGTGTTGAATTTCGCAAGCATAATTTGCTGGAAGACAGATATCCTGCCGGGATGCATATGATTGTATGCAGAAATGTGGTGATTTATTTTACAGATGAGGCAAAGGACCAGGTGTATAAGAATTTCCACAACAGTCTGGCTAAAAATGGCATTCTGTTTATCGGAAGTACAGAGCAGATTATCCATGCAAGGGAAATCGGATATGCTGCCACAGATTCATTTTTTTACAAGAAGATAGATGTAGAGGAAAGGCTTTAATATAAGGGGGAAAAGTATGAAAAACACTAAGAGAATAGTTTCAGTTTTTTTATGTATTATGCTGGTTGTAATGCTGTGCCCGGGCTATGTTTTGGCCACTGGCACACAGACAGACAGCACGGAGGAGACTGCCGGACAGCAGGTTGTCCAGACAGTGAAGCTGTCAGTTAAGGCGGCTACCGCCACCAGTGTGACGTTAAAATGGAAGAAGCTGGACAATGTGTCAAAATATTATATATACCGTTCCTATAACAGGAAGAAGGGGTATAAAAAGATTGCCACAGTGAAGGCGTCCAAGAATACATATAAGAACAGTAAATTAAAGGAAAAGAAAAATTATTATTACAAGGTGGTTGCCTTGTTAAAGGACAACAGCAGGGTTACCAGCAACATTAAAGTAAAGGTGAAAGTGAAGGGAAATTATAAAGCGGGCTCAGTGTATGGACCGTCCCTGACCCAAAGTCAGCTGAAATATGTAAAAAATGCAGTTGCAAATTTTGTGAATGTCTATACAGAGCCGGGAATGGACGATTTCGTGAAGGTATTTTATGCGCATAATTATATATGCAACCGCTGCTCCTATCAGAATAAGGGCTGGTGGGTAAAATCTGCCAATACCGCTTACGGAGCCTTTCGCTATAAGAAAGCACAGTGTTCCGGATATTCCAGGGCATTTAAGGCGCTGTGTGACGGTATGGGAATTGGGTGCCGGTATGTACATGCCAATTCTAAGGCGATGAATCCGTCTCATCAATGGAATCTGGTAAAGGTGGACAAGAAATGGTATCTGATTGATACCCAGTTAAATGACAGCTCCGGGGGATATTTTTGTTTCCTGATTGGCAGTAAAACCAGCAAAAAATACTTTGAAAATGTATACAAATACAATACAAAGGGTATGCCAAAGCTAAGCAAATCAGATTATGACTACAGTAAATATTTTGAATAACTTTTAAGGTCTGTTAATGCATTTTTGATATAGGATATCTGCTTAGGCTGGTCTGCAGAGAGAAGGGAATCCAGGGTCTGGTAATTGCACTTATCTGCTGCAGAATATTTGAAAATATCATATTCCTTTACGGAAAAGCATGGAATGAAAGCATCTGTTTTCTTAATATAACAGGTGCTTTTTGTTGCCTTTTCTTTGTTTTCTGCCGCTACATAAGCGGCGATGCTTTTGTGGATTGCCATATCCTCCTGTGGAAGATAGTAATAATTTTTATAGTCTTCAAAATAATGCATCAATGTGTCCTGCACAATGGGGAGGCTGAGAACTGCCTTTTGCTCCAAAGCATTTAAATACATGCCGTTGGCAGACAGGGTCAGACGCTTTGGCAGACGGGCACAGGCGGCATAGGTAAAGCTGAACTTTAATTGTTTGTCATCAGCCATAGCTTCTAAGGCTGTCTCTTATACACATCTCCGAGCCCACGAGACTCGAC
>UQXF01000035.1 GCA_900544905.1 uncultured Clostridium sp. | reverse complement strand
ATCTACACGCGTAAGATCGTCGGCAGCGTCAGATGTGTATAAGAGACAGAATCAAACAATAGGACTTTTGAAAATGTTTACAATAAAGTAGATTTTAATACACAACAGATTGCAATCATATTACATTTTCTGTATAATGAAAAAGGAGAATCCATAGTTATTAGGTATGATTTGATATATGTAGGAAGTGAAATAGGAAGTATATATGGAAATTATTATTTGTAATATAGTGACTATAATATGCCACTATTTTAGCGGAAGGGCGGAAGAACATGAATGTAAAAATGCTGTATAAATATGCGGCTAACAGGACGCTGCACAGGTTGATTCGGTATATGGTGACGCTTATTCTCTGTATGGTAATGTTTCTACTTTTGTTGGTTTCCCTATTTGCATGGAGATATATCAGGCGGGAGCGGACTGCCTGTGACCAGTGCTTAAATGGAGGGATTAAACAGGCAGGAATGATTTCTTTTGAAGATGGGTGGTCAGAAAATGCAATTTTGGACAATATACTGAATATGGATGAAATCATAGGTGTTACCAGCGGTAGTATCTATCAGCCGACAACGGATATGATAGAAGAATTGGGGGCACAGCAGGAGCAATTAGACCCGGAGTATGTCAAACAACAAAACGGTGTACCATGGTTTCATATGAGCTGGTCCGGGGTGGATGTATGCCATTTCAACTTAAGCGATGGTAAACGGCCGGAAGAGTGGGATTTGGCAGAAGATGAGAGCCTGATTTATCTGGGGGCGAATTTTAAAGATATTCCGGTCGGTACAAAATATGACTGTGAATTTGAACAAACCACTTATGTTGTAGGGGGAATCCTGGAGAAAGGGACATGCTGGATTTGTGATGATGTATATATCTTTGAATCCATAAGGGATACCCGGTATGTAGAGAATCTGGACAATATGGTCGTTTATATAGCTCCTTACCTTGTAAGTGGGCGGTGTACATACACGGTAAAAAACGGATACAGTCTTGAGGAAACAGAGCAGAAATTACTGCAGCTGGCAGAAAAACATAATGCAAAAATTAAGCTTGCCAGACTGGAGGATGTGATAGATGAAAATGAATATCAATATTCGTATATATTAAATGCGATAAGAACAATGACATTCATTATTATGTTAACCTCTCTGGTTATTTTGGAACGTACACAGTTTTCAGAAATGATTAGTGATACGGAATATTTTGGGATTTTTTATGCAAATGGAGCGACAACGAGAGATTTGATGTCCATTTTAGTGGGAGAAAATCTGCTTAAGGTTGCAGCCGCCTATTTGCTGGCAGGGGTTGGAGGATATTTTGTACTGCAAAGCACCTGGCAGCTCTTTCAACCGGGAATAGAGAATTGGCGGAATGTAAGAGCAATTTACTTTGGACAGGCGATGTTACCGGCATTTCTGATTGGTCTGGTGATTGTTATTTTGGCAACCTTGAGGCCGGTTTTATGGATGAAAAAAAAGAGTCCGGTAGAGTTAATGCAGGAATATAAGGTATAAGGAGAAATGATGAGACAAAGGGAGCATTTATGGATACACGATAAGCTTGCAGGTTCTGTGATGATGATTGCATTTTGCTTTACTTTTTTTATTATTGTTAATGTACTCAGAATACAAAATGCACAAAGTGCGGCAAAAGAGCAGGCAGAGAAGGAGCATTATACGAACAGCCATATATTCCAGTATCAGACATCGGATATGGAAATAATAAATTCAAGGATACAGGTGGATAAATTGAAAATCACACAGGGAAATGTGATTCTTGTTTTTAAAACGGTGGTTGGAACCGGATATTCGATTGCACCAATCCACATGGTGGTGAGTAATAATGAACCCCTTGTGGAAGAATTGCAGGAGGGAAGATTTCCAACGGAAAATGAGATTTTGCATGGGCGTAAATGTGTGGTTGTGGGAGAAGGATTATTGCGCCTGGCGGAACAGAAAGGAAATAGCAGGGAAATTATGATTAACGGTATTCCATATGTAATAACAGGGGTATTAAAGGATGTTACCGGAGATGGAAATGATAACCGTGTGCTTGTTTTTTATAATTGTTTTTCTGAAAAGTCCATGGAGGATTTGAATGGCGAGTACTGGTTTGATATTGAATACGGAAGTAATATTGGTGAAATTGGACAGATTGAAGAATTACAGGCATGGTTGTATCAATTTGCAGCACCGGAACATTTTGTTACAGTTGAGCAGGAGGATATGGACAAATTGAATGATGCCAGAACATTGGAACAAATGATGGACAGATATAAAATATTTGTTCTGTATGGCTTGTTTATACTTTGTATGGGCGGTTGTTCGGTTGTATCTTCGGTTTGGATACAACGCAGAAGAAAAGAAATGATAATCCGCAAGGCTTTTGGGAGTAGTTTTTGGAAGATATCGGGTATTATATTCAAGGATTTGGCTGTTATCATGGCAGGAGCCGTTTTAATTGATATTGCAATATTCTCATTGCAAAGTGTGATTACCGGGGAAGCCATAATGAGACAGGAGTATTTCTATAATAATTTATTGTACTTGATTGTGGTGGGAGTGGTGGTAATTTTGGTTACGTTAATACAACCACTTCATATGGTTCTCAAAATTAACCCGGCAGATGGAACGAGAAATTTTTGATTTTGAGGATGTTTGCAGGATTAGTGTTTGACAGGAAATATAAGCGGAGGACGGAAAATGATTACATTAAAACATATAACAAAAACTTATGGGAAAGGAGAAGGCGCTGCCCATGCCTTACAGGATGTGTCACTTGAAATACAGGAGGGGGAGATGATTTCGGTTATGGGGGCATCCGGCTCGGGGAAATCGACACTTCTCAATATGCTGGGTTGTATGGATGAATTTGATTCCGGAGAATATCTTTATCGGGATATTGAAGTGCATAATCTGGAGAAAAGCAAATTGCATCAGTTTCGAAAAAAACATATTGCTTTTGTATTTCAACAATTTGCATTGATGAATCAGTATACGGTATATGAGAATGTGGAATTACCGCTTTGCATTCAGAATGTGCCTAAAAAAGAGAGAAGAAAAAGGGTGTATGAGGCTTTAGAGAAGATGGGAATCCGGGAGCTTGCAAAAAAAATGCCGGCTAAGATATCGGGAGGACAACAGCAGCGCTGTGCAATTGCAAGAGCGCTGGCATCAGGAAATGAACTGATTCTGGCTGATGAGCCCACAGGAGCATTGGATGTGGACAATGGGAATGAGATTATGAATATCCTGGAGCGGCTTAACAAACAGGGAAAGACCGTTGTGGTCATTACACATGACCCGAAAATTGCAGCACGCACACAGAGAATTCTCTATATGGAAGATGGAAGGATTGTGGAACATGAAGAGCAAAATGCGGTGTTGTAAATACATAGCAGAGATTCTTATGTTGGGATTTATGCTTGCCGGATGTGGCAAAGAGGAGGCTGAGCTGGAACCGTTTCATATAGAAGAGATATGCAGTCTGAGTCAATTACAGGAAGAGAACGGAATCAATCAGGGGGAAGTACTGGCATGGGCAGGACGAAATGATGACGTTTGCATTGTATTAGCATCATATGAAGAAGAGGGTGTGGAATGGTTATTTTATCAGGTGCAGGAGGAAGGTGTGTCACAGACATTTTCCATGGAGGCAAATGAGGATGATGAAGTAAAAGCATTTGATGTCGATTCAAAAGGAAATTATTATCTTTTGGAGAATGAATATGGAGAGGTGAAGCGGACTACCTCTCTGGTCAGAATTGACAGTGCAAAGAGGGAGACAAAAGAAGTTTCGCTGGATGACAGGATTAATGAGTACGATACGGTTCAAAATCTTCAGCTGGATAAAGAGGATAATATTTACCTGTTTTTTGAATCAGGAAAAATTTCGGTATTTTCTGCGGACATGGAATGGCAATATGATATAACGGAACATGAAGAAGAGTATATTTTAGATGTGGCAAGATGTACAGACGGAGCTGTAATTTTTGTGTCTGCAAGATATGAGGGAGATAAAGAGGTTTTAAAAATTTATCAGATTGACAGGAATGCAAAAAACACTGTGGAAATAATGCTGCTGGAGGAAGAGCAATATGTATCAGATATATTGATAAATGGAACAGAACAGTATGACTATTATGTACGGGGACAACGTGAAATCAGTGGCGGTCAGATGGGGGAAAAACAGCTGGCACCAATCCTTTGTTGGGAGAAAACCAATCTCGTTCCGGATGAAATCGGTAAAATCTATGCAGTGTCCGCTGATAAATGGTTTGCTTTAGAGCAGACGGATAGTCCATCATTGGTCTACATGGTGAAGGGGAAGGAAGAAGAGAAAACGGACAGACAGATTCTGCGGCTGGCATGTCTGGAAGCGGACAGTGATTTGCAGAGGGAAGTTGCAGACTTTAATAAGACAAATAAGGATTATGAGGTTGAGATTATTTCCTACAGTGAGAGAGAGAATCCCGAGCAAGGGCTCATGATGGACTTGTCGGTTGGCTCAGACATTGACATTGTATTGATTCCACCGGAAGAAGCAGACCGGCTGATTGCCAAGAATTTGTTTGTCGATTTATATCCTTTTTTGGATGCGGACCCGGGCTTGAAGAGAGACGATTTTTTTGAAAATCTGTTGCAGGCATATGAGCAGGATGGGAAATTGTATCAGACTGTTTCATGGCTGCATCTGCAATGTCTGGTGACGAAGAAATCCAGCCTGGAGAATGAAAACGGATGGAATCTCGATGCGTTTGAAACATTGCTTGAAGCCTATCCGAAGGCAGCAGTCTATACAGATGCGTCAAGCACATCTATTCTGAAACAATTTTTAAGGACGATGGCTGTTGATTTGGTGGATTGGGAACAGAAAAGCTGTTCATTTGATTCCGATGCGTTTGAGAGGATGATGGAATTGGCAAACCGATATGGGATGGAAGACGGAAGTGTGGAAGCGGAAGATGAGATGCAGGCATTGCGGGATAATCGATTATTGTTCTCCCAAACAATATTGACACCGACTGAAGTGGTGTTATATGATGATGCGCTATCTGGTGATTATGTTGTGGTGGCATCTCCTTTTCAGGAAGGTATGGGTGCAAATGTGTATTCCAGCGCTCCTCAGTTTGGAATTGTTGCAGAAAGTGGAAATCAGGATGCAGCATGGCAGTTTGTTAGGCATTTTTTCACAAAACAGTATCAGGACTTTTCAAAAGATATATTACTTATGGGTACGGACCATGTTGGAATACCGGTGAGGAAGGATTGTTTTGATGCTTTGTTAAAGAGGTATACTGCAACAGAGGCCTATGAAGTAGACGGGGAGTGGTTTGAGCCATATATAGCCGCTATCGGCAATGACCGTTACGATTTTGAGATGGAACAGCCGTTGAGTGCCGAACAGGAAACAATTTTCAGGGAAATTGTGGCGAATGCAGAGAAAAGGGAAGGAATTGACAGTCAAATTGAGGAGATTGTGTTGGAGGAGGCACAGAGTTATTTTTCGGGAGAGAAGGAATTGGAGGAAGTAATGGGGATTATACAAAAAAGGGTTACCACATATTTAAATGAATAGCAAAAAAATTAAAGTTTGCCAATCTTACAAAACCGTAAGAAAAATCTTCTCCAAAGTCACTTGAAAGTAATATTAGTACGGTATACTAAGCATAGTCGGAAAGGGCTATGCTTTTTATATTATTAAGAAGCTTTTTCATATTAGCTTCTTATGGTATGGCAACTCTGGCAAATCAAAAGAAATGGGGGATGGCAGGATGACAGATTACAGAATGCTTGCAGTATACTATTTAAAGCACAATAAGAAGCGAAGCATAAATACCATAATAGGCGTGGTAATCGCTGTTTTAGTGCTGTTTGTATTACTGAATACGATGCTGGACTATTTTTTGAACCAGCGGGCCGCTGCGAGAAAAGAGGCGGATTATGACCTGGTACTCTATACGGAGACACAGAGCCAGATTGATGCGGTTATCAGCAGAGAGGATGTAAAAAGTGCTTATGTGGGAGAAGGATATAATTACGAAACAGAAACCTTATGTAAGAATGCGTTATATGTGAATCTTAACAATCCATATAAGATGAGCGAGACATTAAAGTCACTTGAACAGGAGTACAAGATTGCGGGGGAATTAAATCCTGAGCTGGCAATGTACTATTTTAATGGTGGCGATGATAATTTTATATTTATTGCAGTTATGTTTGTTATATTGATTGCATATATATTTGCAATATTCGGAGTCGGAATCATCCGGAATTCCATTCAGCTGTGTCTGCTTGAACAGCTTAAGGATTATGGAATCCTCCGTTGTATTGGTGCGACAAAGGGACAACTTCGGACATTTATCTATATTATGGGTGCAATTTTAGAGATTATTGGTGTGGTTGTCGGTGTAGTTCTGGGTTATCCGGTTTCCGTGGTTGTGGGACTGGTTATTCATAATCCAACAAGCTTTCACATTCTGCCGGCAGTTGTTATTCTCGTTGTCTTTTTAGGGGATTTATATTTTGTAATGCAGGAAAACTGTAAATTTATAAACCATATGACTCCGATTAGTGCAGTGCGGGGAGAGTTTCGCATTAAGAAGGAACGGATTAAAGTAAGAGGAAAGGGCGTTATGGGAAGACTTTTGGGCGTTGAGGGCGAATATGCCCATAAGAGTCTGATGCGGAATCCGGGAAGATATTTTAAGAGTGTGTTTGCTATTGGTATCGGTGTGGCAGCGGTTATTGTGATGATGAGTTATACAGGCATAATAAACACGATGCTGAAGGATGCAATGAAGCATGATGGAAAATACCAGTTGTATTATTATAATGTCATATCACCAGGGACGGAATCAGATGCAGAGGCAGTAATGGCATCACTGCCTCCAATGGAAGACCTGGAGAAAATTGCTGCCGAGAGAAATATTACACAGACAAAGCGGGTTTATATTTCTGAGTTATCTGCGGTGAACCCGGAGGCAGTGGTGGGACGATTTACAGAGGAATATTACAAGGAAACTGTAATGGGAAATGCGGGGAAGAATTTGTATGATGAAGTTAAGGCTGGAGAGGGCGAAAAACATGAATCCTTTGCGGCGGCTTTAAATTTAATAGGATATGATGAAGAGGATTATCAGGACCTGGAGGAATGTCTTATAGACGGAACATTGGATATAAGTGAAGATGGTTTGGTTTTAGTTGGGGCTTCGGAGGCAGTGGTGCAAATGGAGGAGGACACATTGATAGAAGCTTTAACGTATGGTCATTATACGATTACGGATTATAAAGTGGGGGAAACCATTGATATTGTAGACCCGCAAAAATTCATGACACTGGTGAAGGAACGGGAGACGGAAGCCTTAAAGGAGGAAAAAGAGGGAAAGAATCCGTATGCAAAGTATGATGGATATTCGATTCCGGAATTTACCCGGAAGGAGCTGATAGAGGCAGGAGAATATAAAACCTATACAATTGAAGGAATCGTGGACTTAGAAAGTGCAGGGTATGGCTGGGGGTTCCTTAAAGCGATTGTCCCTTTAGAAAATTATTTTGCAATTACAGGTATGGGAGAAGATGAAATTTCTGGAATTCAATTTCATATGGAAGGAATGGAAATCAGTTCAAGTGGTCTGGAACTGTTAGAAGAGCTTTCGTATACAACAGACAGTAGTTATTCAATGTATGGAGAAATATTATATATCTGTGCCAAATTTAAAAAAATTATTCGTTATGTGGCTTTAGCGGTGCTCTTTGTGGTGACCTTAAGCGGTGTAAATATCGTTAATACCACTGCAAGTAATCTGCATCTGCGAAGGAAGGAGTTTGCCCAGCTCCGGGTAATAGGTCTGTCAAAGAAACGTCTGACGTATACGGTTATGTTAGAGGGAATTGCAACAACCGTTGGTGCCAATATCCTCGGAGTTACAGTTGGAATGGGAATCAGCTATTATTTGTATCTGGTTTTAAGGCTTATGTATCCTATCGATTTTGTAATCCCCTGGGCTTCTATCATAATAGGAGTGATTGCGTCTGGTTTGCTGTTATGTGGTACGGTTTATGTGCCGCTGAAGAACCTGCCTATGGACATGGCGTCTGATTTGACAACGGATGGAGATTAACAGGCAGAAAAATAGTTAAAATGAAAAATTGTTTGTAACAGGAGGAAGAGAATATGGAGATTGTGAGATTAGAGCATGTAACAAAAATATATGGGGAAGGAGATACAAGAGTCTGGGGGCTTGATGATGTGAACCTTACAATAGAAAAGGGTGAAATCGTGGCGGTAGTTGGTGCTTCAGGGTCCGGTAAGTCCACTCTTTTACATGTAATGGGCGGTGTGGATGTTCCAAACAGTGGAAAGATTGTTATTGATAATAAGGATATTACAAGATTAAATGATGAGGAAATGTCTGTGTTCCGCAGAAGGAAGATTGGATTTGTATTTCAGGCATACCATTTGATTCCGGTGCTGACGGTGGAGGAAAATATCCAGATGCCGATTCTTTTAGACCACAGAAAGCCGGACCGGGAGTATATAGAGCATATTTTGGAGATGCTGGGCTTAAAGGACCGGAGAAAGCATCTGCCAAACCAGCTGTCCGGCGGACAGCAGCAGCGGGCGGCAATCGCAAGGGCTTTGGCAAACCGTCCATCCCTGATTCTGGCAGATGAGCCGACGGGAGCGCTGGATTCCAAAAACGGTAATGAGGTTATTACGCTTTTACAGGATTCCGTCAAGAAGTTAAATCAGACGCTGGTGTTGATTACCCATAATATTGACCTTGCAAGGGAAGCAGACCGGATTGTAAAGATTGCGGACGGAAAAATCGAAGAATAGTGGGGGAAAGGAGGAATGCGTTGTGAAGAAAATATGTAGATGGCTGCTGGCTGTGTGTTTTTTTGTGACGATATGTACTGTGAGGGTGGAGGCTGCAGAGCCTAAGGTAATGGTGACGGATTATAAGGTAAAGGAAAAGGAGATAACGGCAGGAGGAGAATTTGAGCTTTCACTAACCCTTTATAATACAGCGAAGAAAAATATAAAGAATATGAAGGTAACCGTTCTTTCAGAGGCAGGAGAGCTTTTGCCGGCAAAGGGGGCAGGAACGGATTATGTGGAGCAGTTAGATGCGCAAACAGAGGAAACCCTTACATTTCAGATGAAGGCGGCAGAGGGTTTGGAAGAGAAGTCCTATAAGCTTATGGTGAAGCTTGCCTATGAGGATAATTATGGCTCATCCTATACGGTGGAGGATGCCATTTATCTTCCAATCCGGTTAGAACAGAGATATTCCCTTACAGACGTTGTAATAAATGGTGATTTTACATTAGGTGAAGAGCTGGAAATCACCGGCATGGTCAATAATCTGGGTAAGGGAACCCTTTACAATGTGACGGTGAAAACATCTGGTGAAAACATTTCAGAAATGGAAAGCTACATTGGAAACATTGAGCCCGGTAAGAGCGGTAATGTGGATATGCTCGTAACAGCGCAGCATTTGTCAGAGGGAACCCAGCGAATGAATTATATTACGGTTGTCTATGAGGACAGTCAGGGAAACAAGCAGGAAAAGCAGGAGAAATTAGAACAGCTGTTAAATCCGGATAATGATATAACAGCTCCGGTTTATGAGAATCTGGAGACGGTAAAGGAGGAGGAGAAGAATACCGGAGCGGGAAAGCTGATTTTAGGTGTAGGAATAGTGGTTATTGTCATTGCAATGGTTTCTTTGCTGGGATACAGAAAATGGAAGCGTAAGAAACGGATACGGGAGGAATTTTAATGGGTTGGATATTCCGGTTATGTACATTGAATATGAAAAGAAGAAGAACCCGTACCATTTTGACTGTGCTGGGAGTGACAATCGGTGTCATTTCTATTGTATCGCTGCTTTCCATTGGAATTGGCGTAAAGGATGTAATGCTGAAAGATTATGAGACCGGGGATACAGTGAGACGGATTATAGTGCATGGTGAGGAGAACGGCAAGCGCAAGGACAAAATGCTGTCGGACCGCACCATAGAAAAATTCAGCAAGCTTTCCCATGTGGAGACAGTTTATCCCATGTATGAGATTTTAGTAGTCATGCAGATGGATAAATATATCAGTTATGCCGGCCTTTGTGGAATCCCTGCAGAGCAGCTGGAAAAGCTGGAGCTTGTGGAAGGGTCGGAGCTTAGCGGAGCGGCGACAAAGCCAAAGCTGGTCTTTGGAAATCTTATGGGGATGTTATTTTATAATGAAAATACAGGCAGTAGTTTTGCAGAGGCAGAAAATAAAATGACAAAGGAAATGCTTGGGAAAAAACTCCAGGTCAATATTGGGTTTGATGAGAGTGGGTTTTCGGATAAACTTGCTGTTGACGGGGTTATGAAGGGGGACGATAATACATATTTCATGGAATCCCAGAGCGTATATTGTGACTTGGATGTTCTGCTCCGGTATCTGAAACGAAAAAGCCCTGATGGGAATATTGTGGGGCAGCCTGTGGATGCAGAGGGAAATGCATATAAGGATTTTATTTACAGCAGCGCAGTGGTAGTTGTGGATGATATAAATGAGGTGGACGCCGTTGTCAAGAAGCTTCAGGATATGGGATTTCAGACGGAAAATGAAAAGGAATACCTGGATTCCGTGAAAAAGACCCTGAAGGTGGTACAGCTTCTGCTTGGCGGAATTGGTATGATTGCGCTGGTGGTGGCGGTCATTGGAATCAGCAATACCATGACAACAGCCGTATATGACCGCATAAATGAAATCGGCATATTGAAGGTGCTGGGCTGTGATTTGGATGAATTGTTATACCTGTTTTTACTTGAGTCAGGAATCCTGGGTGCAATGGGAGGCGTTGTGGGGATTGCTGTTTCCTATGGAATCCGTGGAATTATAAATAAACTTGGCGTCATGCTTCTGGAATTTGCAAAGGGGACACAGCTTGCGGTGATACCGTGGTGGCTGGTGCTTGCAGCAGTGGTGTTTTCTACAGTATTGGGTATTCTGGCAGGCTATTTTCCTGCCCGTTGGGCGGTAAAATTAAAGCCGATTGATGCAGTGAGAAAATAGGTGATTGGAGGAAAGGAGTTTTGCAGGGAATTCTTGACAAAATAAGATTGTATGATACAATGAAAAAGTTAAGGATTTCAAGCTTTTGCTATGAATTCCTAAAGATTTGTTGAAATTAGATTTTTATTGAGGGAGATACCCTGAATGTTACTGTAGGAGGATTTATCATGGCAACAGCATATAATCACAAGCTGATTGAAGGGAAATGGCGCAAGAAATGGGAGGAGAACCCGATTAATGTGGAGGATGGCAAAAAGCCGAAGTATTACTGTCTGGATATGTTTCCATATCCGTCCGGCAACGGTCTTCATGTGGGTCACTGGAGAGGATATGTAATCAGTGATGTATGGAGCCGCTATAAAATGATGCAGGGATACTATCTGATTCATCCGATGGGATGGGATGCCTTTGGTCTTCCAGCAGAGAATTATGCCATCAAGAATGGCGTACATCCTGCAATTTCCACTGCAGAGAATGTAGCCAATATCAAGAGACAGATTAACGAGATTGCAGCGATTTATGACTGGGACAGAGAGGTAAATACCACCGACCCGGATTATTATAAGTGGACGCAGTGGATTTTTGTAAAGATGTTCAAGGAAGGTCTTGCCTATGAGAAGGAGATGCCGATTAACTGGTGTCCGTCCTGTAAGACCGGTCTGGCAAATGAAGAGGTTGTGGACGGTAAATGTGAGCGCTGCCACAGCGAGGTAACCAAGAAGAATCTCCGTCAGTGGATGTTAAAGATTACGGCATATGCAGACCGCCTGCTGGCAGATTTGGATACATTGGACTGGCCGGAGAAGGTTAAGAAGATGCAGGCTGACTGGATTGGCAAGTCCTATGGTGCGGAGGTAGACTTCAAGGTAGACGGTATGGAGGAAAGCATCACCGTATATACAACCCGTCCGGATACCTTATGGGGAGCAACCTTTATGGTATTGGCACCGGAGCATGCATTGGCTTCAAAGCTTGCAACGGATGAGACGAGAGAGGCAGTGGAGAAGTACATTTATGACGCATCCATGAAGTCAAATGTGGACCGTATGCAGGACAAGGAAAAGACCGGTGTATTTACCGGCTCCTATGCGATTAATCCGTTAAATGGCAAGAAGACGCCAATCTGGCTGTCGGATTATGTACTGGCTGATTATGGTACAGGAGCCATTATGTGCGTGCCTGCCCATGATGACCGTGACTTTGCATTTGCAAAGAAATTCGACCTTCCAATCATCCAGGTTATCGCCAAGGACGGAAAAGAGATTGAAAACATGACAGAGGCTTATACCGAGGCAAACGGAACCATGATTAATTCCGGTGACTGGACTGGAATGGAGTCCGCTGTATTGAAGAAGGAAGCCCCGGAAATGATAGAAAAACTGGGATACGGCAAGAAGACCACCAATTATAAGCTGCGGGACTGGGTATTTTCCCGCCAGCGTTACTGGGGCGAACCGATTCCGATTATCCACTGTCCGGACTGTGGTGCGGTACCGGTTCCGGAGGAGGAGCTTCCGGTATTGCTTCCGGATGTTGAAAAATATGAGCCGACAGGAACGGGAGAGTCACCGCTTGCAGCCATTGATTCCTGGGTAAATACCACATGTCCTTGCTGTGGCAAGCCGGCTAAGCGTGAGACCAATACAATGCCGCAATGGGCAGGTTCTTCCTGGTATTTCCTGCGTTATGTGGATAACAAGAATGACAAGGAGCTGGTAAATAAAGAAAAGGCAGACAAGTATTTACCGGTTGATATGTATATCGGCGGTGTGGAGCATGCGGTGCTTCACTTACTGTACGCGCGTTTCTATACCAAGTTCCTGCACGATATCGGCGTGGTGGATTTTGATGAACCGTTTAAGAAGCTGTTTAACCAGGGTATGATTTGTGGACGTGACCGGGAGACCGGTGCAGCTACCAAGATGAGCAAATCCTTAGGTAATATTGTGTCGCCGGATGACATGGTAAATGACTATGGCTGTGATGCGCTTCGTATGTATGAATTATTTATCGGACCGCCTGAGCTGGATTCCATCTGGGATGACCGGGGAATTGACGGTGTATACCGTTTCTTATCCCGCTTCTATAATATGGCAGTTAAGAACATTGAAAATCCTGGCAAGGAGACACCGGAGCTTATCAAGCTGCGTCATAAGATGGTATACGATATCACCACACGTTTAGAGAGTTTTTCACTGAATACCGTTATTTCCGGTTTCATGGAGTACAATAATAAGTTTGTGGAGCTGACCAAGAAGGGCGGCGTGGATACTGAGACCCTTAAGACGGTGGTACGTCTGATTGCCCCATTTGCACCGCATATTGGTGAGGAATTATGGGAAGCGTTAGGGGGAACGGAAACAGTCTTTGCTTCCGGCTGGCCAACCTATGAAGAGGAAGCCATGAAGGAGAATGAGATTACAATTCCGGTTCAGATTAACGGTAAAACGAAAGCTACCATTGATATTGCGGTGGACGAGGCAAAGGATGCCGTTCTTGCAAAGGGAAAAGAGGCGATTGCAGATAAATTATCAGGTCTTACTGTGATAAAGGAAATCTATGTACCAGGAAAGATTGTAAATATTGTTGCAAAATAATGTAGATAGAAGGGGCTGTTGGTTTCCTGTAAAATCATTATAATGAAAGGTAATTGCGAAACTGATTTTTTGAGAACCTGCGTTGTACAAATGTAACAAATATGTTTTTCGGACCGTTTGCACTTGGTTGAGAACGCAACAGTGCTAAGCTCGAAAATACCTCGCTAAGCACTGACGTTCTCAAATGTCCTACAAACATAAATTTGTTACATTTGTACAACTCGCATTTTGAAATAATGAGTTTCGCAATTGTCTGATTATAATGATTGGGAAAGGAGAGGGCAGCCCTGCCTTGATGGGAGAGGGATGAAGAAAGTATGGAATTATTGCGGAAAATAATCTGGGTGATAATACCATTATGGGGAATTGTTTTTTTGTTTGGAAGCAGCCAGACGGCAGAAGCCAGGAAATACTATTCTTTAAAAAATATAGGTCTTTCCGGGTGTACAACGGATAATGTAGATTATGGCATTTTGTCAATCCGGGGTAATACGGTGAAATATGTTAAGTATAAGATTGCACCTAACGGGTATGAATGGGAACAAACGGGAAGAATACAGACAGCGAAGCTGACATCTTCTACGAAGTGTTATATTGGTGATTCCAAAAAGGTATCTTCTTCCCTGAAAAAGCCTGAAAATAACAAAAAGAGCAAGGCTGGTAATAAGAAGAAGGTACAGAGAATCAGCAGTAAGCGGACACATATTACCCAGAAGAACATTAATACGGAGAAATGGATATACAGAGTCCGAAAGGGAACCCTGAAAAGATATATATCGAGAAGAAATAATGAGATTCGGGTCGTAAGGGGAAAGGTTACTAAGATTGCGGTAAGGCTTTCTTATTAAAAGGGCATTAAGGAGTAAACAATGGCGGATTTAAAAAAAGAGATAGAGAAAAGAAGAACCTTTGCGATTATTTCCCATCCGGATGCCGGTAAAACCACTTTAACAGAGAAATTTCTGTTATTTGGAGGGGCAATCAATACTGCCGGTTCGGTAAAGGGAAAGGCAAATTCAAAATATGCAGTATCCGACTGGATGGATATTGAAAAGGAAAGGGGAATTTCCGTTACCTCATCTGTACTGCAGTTTCAGTATGATGGATATTGTATCAATATATTGGACACTCCGGGACACCAGGATTTCTCGGAGGATACTTACCGTACCCTGATGGCGGCAGATTCAGCGGTGATGGTTATTGACGCTTCAAAGGGTGTTGAAGCACAGACTATAAAATTATTTAAAGTGTGCGTTATGCGTCACATTCCGATTTTTACCTTTATTAATAAGATGGACAGGGATGCAAAGGATACCTTTGAGCTGCTGGATGATATAGAATCGGTGCTTGGAATCCAGACCTGTCCCGTTAACTGGCCGATTGGTTCCGGGAAAGAGTTCAAGGGCGTATATGACAGGGAGACAAGAGTGGTGTCGAAGTTCCAGGCGGTATCCACCGGCGGCGCCAAAAAGGCGCAGGAGACTGATTATTCCATTGAGGATGAGGAATTGCGCCAGGACATCGGCGAAATCCTTTACAACCAGCTTATGGAAGAGGTGGAATTGTTAGATGGAGCCAGTGAGCCCCTGGATTTGGAAAAGGTGAATAGGGGAGAGCTGTCCCCTGTCTTTTTTGGCTCAGCGCTGAATACCTTTGGTATCGAAACCTTTTTGAATCATTTCCTTAAGATGACCACATCGCCGCTTCCAAGAATGTCCAACGAGGGACTGATTGACCCGATGGAGGAGGATTTTTCTGCCTTTGTCTTTAAGATTCAGGCAAACATGAATAAAGCACACAGGGACAGAATTGCATTTATGCGAATCTGCTCCGGAAAATTTGATGCCACAAAGGATGTCTATCATGTGCAGAGCAAGCGGAAAATGAAGCTTTCCCAGCCGCAGCAGCTGATGGCACAGGACCGCAAGATTGTGGAGGAGGCATATGCCGGGGATGTAATCGGAGTATTTGACCCGGGTATCTTTTCTATTGGAGACACATTATGTAAACCGGGAAAGAAGTTTGAATACGAGGGGATTCCAACCTTTGCACCGGAGCATTTCTGCAGGGTTGTCCAGATGAATACCATGAAACGAAAGCAGTTTGTCCAGGGCGTCACCCAGATTGCCCAGGAGGGTGCCATTCAGATTTTCCAGGAATATACGGCGGGAATGTCTGAAATTATTGTCGGGGTAGTGGGTGTTTTGCAGTTTGAGGTTTTGAAATACCGCCTGGAAAATGAGTATGGGTGTGAGGTTAAGTTAGAGCCTCTTCCATACAATTTTATCAGATGGATAAAAGACCCTTCCACGGATGTAAATGCATTAAAGCGTGTGAATGAGGTAAAGAAGGTAAAGGACATGAAGGGAAATCCGCTTCTGCTCTTTACAAACCAGTGGACAATCAATACCGTATTAGAGCACAACGAGGGCTTAGAGCTTCTTGAGTTTAGAAAGAATTAAGGGGAGAATCTGCAAATGAATGGGACAAAAAGGAAATTTTTTATTTTGGTTTTTCTATTTTTGTTTGCAGTGTTCTGTATACCGTCCAGGGCATATGCGGCAGGTGATTTAAATCTGCATACCACAAAGCAGCCGGGGAATATGGTAAAATTAGACTGGACAGCGTGGGATGGGGCGCAGCGTTATGTCATCTATGTTTCCGTGGGCAATAACAGGAATTACACAAGGAAGGCAGAGGTATCTGCGGAATCGGAAAGCACATATATCTGTAAAGGGATTTCAAAAAAGAAGACCTATTATTTCAAGGTGGAGGCTCTGGGAAAAGCTGTGGACGAAGAGTCCGGTACACAGGTTCTGACAGAAGAAGCTGTAAAATTATATAACGGTAACATTGTATCCACCACCCACCAGAAGTACACATATACGGAAATGAAGAAGGATATTGCGCTTTTGGAAGAAAAATATGCGGATTATGTCCAGGTGGAAATAATCGGGAAAACTGCAGATAAGCGGAATATATATGATGTGATACTGGGAAATCCCGAAGCTTCCAAATGCGTTATTTTTCAGGCGAGCATCCATGCCCGGGAGTATATGACGTCCCAGCTCGTAATGGAACAGATGGAATATTATCTGGATTATTATAACAAGACCTTTGAAAAGGAATCCTATCATGATATCTTTGACAGGGTCTGTGTTCATGTGGTGCCGATGGCAAATCCGGATGGAGTTACGATTTCCCAAAGTGGGTTTAAGGGAATCCGGAATGCTTCGTTAAGAAAGAAGCTTAAGAAAATGATTGGCAGCAGGTATCCGAAGAACTGGAAGGCAAATGCGAGAGGCGTGGATTTGAATAACCAGTTTGACCACAATTTTGTATATGTAAAACGGCTGAGAAAGGGTTCCTATGCAGGATACGGAGGTAAAAAGCCTGTCTCTGAAAAAGAGTCAAAGGCACTGGTAAATCTGGTAAAGCAGGTAAAACCGAAGGCAGTTGTGAATTATCATGCCATGGGAAATGTAATATACTGCAGGTATGGCGCATCAAAGAAGATGCAGAAAAAGGTATACCGGTTATCCGGAAAAATCAGAAAGCTTACCGGATACTCCTATATGGGGCTGACGGATAATGCAGGCTTTGCCAACTGGCTGGTCTGTGAAGAGGGAATTCCATCCTGCACGGTGGAGATTGGTAGAAATGTTGTACCGGTTCCCATTAAGCAGTTTAAGACAATTTGGAAAAAGAATAAAAATGTTATGGCGGCAGCCGCAAAGCTGTATGAGTAATAAAAGGCTCTGAATATCCGGTAAGAAAAAACCGGTATTCAGAGCTTTTTGAGTTGCAATGCATTCGGAAGAAGCTGCCGGTGGCAGGTTCTGTAGGTTGCCAAGCATATGAAAAAAAGGTTCAGTGAACCTTTTTTGAGTGTTAACGGTTGAATAAGCCCATCAGCATATCCACCTTCTGCTGTTCCGCGGGGGTCATGTTTGCCTTCATGATATTGATTAACAGCGTTGTTTCCTCCTTGGTGAAGCTTAGGTTACGTTTTGACAGCTCCTTGTCAATGGACAAAAGCCTGGGAAGCATAACCTCGGGAGAGGTATGGGTATTGGTCTGCATAACCTCGCGGATAATCTGCTGTTTTACCGGGTGCAGGTTGTTAAATTCGGGTGTAGAAGTGAATGCTTCATAATTCATGGAAATACCTCCTGGTCTGAATCGTTATTGGATATATCATTTGTATAGCTCTCCGCCTGTGCCATATCATATTCCGCCAGAATATTCCGGATTGCAGCATCAAAGGAATCGTCAGGGCTGCTTTCGGTGTGTGCGCCTGTATTTGGCGGTTCGCTTGTACCTGAGGCTTGAAAGGGCGGTGGCGGACCATCCGTCCCGCCCTTGTTAAACTGGTTGAACATATTTACGATATTGGAAATGTCCATGCCGTTTTGTCCGGTTAAACCGGATAACATCTCCGGGGAAAAAGAGCCGTTTGTGTTTTCGGAAAGTGACATGAGCATTTTTAGCATTTCGGGAGACATTCCGGTCAGAGCACAGAGCATGTCGGTGGGACTTGAGGAAGGGGAGTACAGTCCTAAGCGGGATAGATTATCCACGGAGCGGAATGCATTTATAATCAGCCGGATTTCAGTAAATTTGATAAAAAGAGCCAGGGGAAGCTTAAGGGGATATTCGACAAAGGGAATCAGGGATTCCAGCATGGAAAGGCTTTCGCAGTTTGTGATGCACTCGAGCGGATGACGGTTTTTGGGTTCCATTTGGCTGCCTCAGGTCTTTTCTATTAAGTATATGCACAAAGTTGACGGTTATGAAAAAAAAGTGGTATACTATACGCCATAAAGGAAGCCTGAGTGAGGAATACAGGCAGTGTACAGCAGGGTGATGATATGAACTTAGAACAATTTTACAGTGGAAATGAATGGTATGCCTATCAGTATTTTGGCGCACATGTGAAGGAGCAGGGAGTGACCTTCCGGGTATATGCGCCCAGAGCGGAAAGGGTTACGCTGATTGGAGAGTTTAACCTCTGGAGGGACCAGGAAATGGAGGTAAAAGGCAGGGGTGGAATATACAGTCTTACGGTTCCGGAGGCAAAGGCGGGTCAGATGTACAAATACCGGATTTACCACCATGATGGAACAGTGACGGATAAGGCGGACCCCTATGGCTTTGCCATGGAGCTGAGACCCTGCTCCGCTTCCATTATTACGGAAGAGGGAAATTATACATTTACAGACAGAGAATGGATGGAGCGTAGGGAAAAACTATACAACCATCCATTTCATATTTATGAAATCCATTTCGGCTCCTGGAGGGCGAAGGGAGACCGCTGGTACCGCTATGAGGAGCTGGCGGAGGTGCTGATTCCCTATTTAAAGGAAATGGGATATACCCATGTGGAGGTAATGCCGTTAACAGAGCATCCGTTAGACGCCTCATGGGGATATCAGTGCACCGGATTTTTCGCTCCCACCTCCCGGTATGGAACACCGGACGGCCTGCGGGAGTTTGTAAACCAGTGCCATCAGGCAGGAATTGGGGTGATTCTTGATTTTGTAATGGTTCATTTTGCAGTAGACGATTATGGCTTGTCCCTGTTCGATGGATATCCGCTGTATGAGCTGCCCTTTGATGATGTGGAGCGGAGCGAGTGGGGCTCCTATAACTTTGCCCATGGAAGGGGGGAGACTGCCAGCTTTCTGAAATCCTGTGCCAATTACTGGCTGACGGAATTTCATTTTGACGGCTTGCGGATGGATGCCATTTCCAATATTATTTACTGGAGAGGACAGGAGAGCTGCGGCGTCAACCGGCAGGCGGTTTCCTTCATACAGGCCTTGAATGATGGTTTACATAATATTCATCCCACTGCGATTCTCATAGCGGAGGACTCCACCAGCTATCTGAAGGTGACGGCTCCTGTCGCCTACGGGGGACTGGGCTTTGATTATAAATGGGACTTAGGGTTCATGCATGATACCCTGAACTTTTTTCAGATGAGCCCGGCGGAGCGAAGAAGGCATTATGGGGATATTCTGTTTTCCATGCATTATTTTTACAACGAGCTGTATCTGCTGGCATTTTCCCATGATGAGGTGGTACACGGGAAAAAAACGATTCTCGATAAAATGTATGGAGCCTATGAGGATAAATTTGCCCAGTGCCGGGCACTATTTCTATATATGCTCAGTCATCCGGGAAAAAAGATGAATTTTATGGGAAATGAGATTGGACAGTTCCGGGAATGGGCTCAATACCGCCCCCAGGATTTTGAGGTGCTTGGCAAATTTCCCATGCATGCCATGTTCACCCGCTTTTGCCGTGATTTGAACCATATTTATCTGACACATCCGGCGCTGTATGTTGAAGAGTACAATTCTGACTGCTTTTCCTATGTGACAGCGGATAAGGACTGGGATTTGGTCTATGCCTATACGAGATGCGCCGGCGGCGAGCAGATACTGGCGGTGTTTAATTTCAGTGATGAGCGATACCGGAATTATCTGATACGGTTAAAGGGAAATCATACGCTGAAGGAGCTGATTCACAGTGCCAGCCGGATTTATGGAGGAAACGTATTACAGGATAATGTGGAGCTTCCGGTTAGAAATGGCCAATGTATGATGGATTTGGAGCCTTATTCCGGAAGACTGTTTCAGGTATGGTAGCAGGTTGCGAAACTCTGTTTTTTGTAAAATGCGTTGTGCATATATACCAAAACATGTTTTCGGCACGTAGCTCTGCATACCTTCCTACTAGGCTCAACTTTGTTTCGCCAAGTATACAGGCATTGCGCTCCGCTTCGAACGTAACAGTAGTAAGGCAGCAAAGAACGCTGCCTAACAACTGACGTTCTCAGAGGGCACTTCAACATTGTTTTAGTATATATGCACAACTTACATTTTGAAATAGTGAGTTTCGCAATTATCTTAGAAGTAGATGTAGTAGGAAGAGGAGATATTATGTTAACTGATGCGATAACAAAAATGGATTTTACAATTCTGAACTGGATTCAGGAGCATGTCAGATGTGCTGCGCTGGATATCGTGTTTCCAGCGGTCACTGCACTTGGCAACAAGGGCTGGCTTTTTATTCTCATTGCCATTATATTAGTCTGTATTCCCAAATACCGGAAATGGGGCGCCGCAATGGGAACCAGCCTGGGACTGGGATTTTTATTCGGCAATATGCTGATTAAAAATATTGTGGCACGCACCCGTCCCTACGACCTTGTGGAGAATATTACGATTCTGGTTGACCGACTCAGTGACTATTCCTTTCCCTCCGGTCATACCCTGGCAGCCTTTGAATTTTTTACAGTGGTGTGTCTGATGCCGGTGAAGAAGGTGTATAAGGTGCTGGCTGGAATTCTGGCATTTGCAATTGCATTTTCCAGATTATATCTCTATGTACATTTTCCGTCAGATGTCTTAATGGGAATGCTGCTGGGAACTCTGTTTGGAGTAATGGGAGTGCGCATTGTAACAATGGTGATAGAGGAAAAAAATTATTGAGCTTTTAATTTATCATTTTCCAACCAGTTTCTATTTTCTGTACTTGTTCCCCAAGCGTCAAGGGCTAAATCATAAGTATTTGTTACTTTATCATCTAATTTTTTGATATCTTGCCGTAGTTCTCTTTGTTTTTCTATAATTCTGTTTTGTCCTGCCTTTAACGCTGACGTATCAGCTTCGAGTTTTTCAAGCCTTGTATTGATTGGTGTTAGTTTTTCATCAAATTTCTTATCCATCATATCAGATATAGCTTGTAACAATTCATTGTCCTGCATAATAAAACACCTCCTAGTCCGATTTCGTTATGATAGCGTTATTATATCATAATCAAAATACCAAGTCTATTACATATTAGGCTATGGATAGCGTAAATTTACTGAAGGATTTTTAGGGATTTATAATATCCCATAATAAATCCCATATTGACAGGTAAGTAGAAAAATGTTATAACTGTATTATATCAAGTGGTACACATGATACACGCGCGATAAAACAGAGAAAGAAAGGAGGAGCACATGGTTGTATTAGATTATAAGAGCAGTAAGCCCATCTATGAGCAGATTATGGAACAGATTAAGCTTAATGTCATGAAAGGGTATTTAAAGCCCGGGGACGCAATCCCTTCCGTACGCAAGCTGGCATTGGAGCTTAAGATTACACCCGGAACCGTTTCCAAGGCATACCAGGAATTAGAGCGTCAGCAGATAATAGAGACAATTCGGGGAAAAGGAACATTTATTGCAGACGAGATTGAGTTAAAGCCGGATGAGGGAAAGCTGCAGACGGTCAGGAAAAATTTAAGGACGGAATTAATGGAGCTTAAGCTGATGGGGTATGACAGGGAAATGATTGTGGAGCTGATTAAGGGGATATATGAGGAGATGAATGTATGTTAGAGATTAAGAATGTTTATAAGAGCTATAACCGGAACAATGTGCTGAAGGACATCAGCCTGACCGTACTTCCAGGGGAGATTCACGGGCTGATTGGTGAGAACAGTGCGGGTAAAACAACTTTGATTAAATGTGTGACCGGCGTTTATAAGGCAGACCAGGGGGAGATTCTATATGATGGCAAGCCCATTTATGATAATCCTGAGGTAAAGGAGAGAGTGGGATATGTAGCGGATTATAATGACTATATTAAGTATTATACCGTGTCAAAAATGGTACATATGTATGAGACATTCTATCCGCGGTTCAATAAGGGCAAGTTTAATGAATTTAACCAGATTTTTAAGCTGCCGGTAGATAAACGGATATTATCCCTGTCCAAGGGACAGAAAATGCGGCTGGCATTTATGCTGGAAACTGCAAAGGAGCCGGACTATCTGATTCTGGATGAACCCACATCAGGTCTTGACCCTGTGGCGAAGGCGAAGTTTTTTGAACTGCTGATTAACGAGGTGGAGCAAAGGGAGATTGGAGTGCTGATTAGCTCCCATAATCTGGAGGGGCTGGAGAAAATCTGCGATTCCGTAACCATGATGCACCAGGGAGTGGTGGAGCGGCAGATGTCCATGGAGGATTTTAAGAGCACGCTTACCAGGTTAAATGTGGTATTTGAGGGTGGAGCAGATAAGAAGGTCTATGAAATGCCGGAAATTTTGCGCATACGCAATGTGGGAAGCATTTATACAATGATAGTGAAGGAGTACAGCGAAGCGTTTGCCGAAAAGCTTTATAAGCTTGGAGCGGGTCTGGTGGAACCGGTGGAGATTTCCCTGGAGGAGTTATTTGTTGTGCTGGAGGAAGCAAAAGAGGAGAGCGGTAATGCAGTACAGTCTGATAAAAGTAAAGAAAAGCGGGAGGGATAGCCGATGAAAGGTTTTCAAAAATTTATAAAACAGTCATGGCGGTTTTACCTGATTGTTTTGATTATTGTTTTGTTTCTGGTAATCTGCGATTCGGTATATATCTGCCGGGATGAAGGAATTGCATTTACCGGGAAGAGCGTAGAGCAGCAGCTTACGGAGAAGTTAGATAAGGCAGAACAAAAGCAGCAGGGGACCGCTGCATTGCCGCAGGGTGTGTACTTATATAGTATTATTGAGGATAAGGCAGGTAACGAGACAATTATGGGGTTCATTATGACAATAATTGGAATTGTGATTCTGCTGGCAGTACGGCAATTTTATTATACGGATATAAGGGCGGCAGAATTTATGGAAACGCTTCCGGTAAAAAAGCGGAGCATGGTAATGTATGATTACTTCAGCATGCTTGCAGTCCTTCTTATCGGCGGACTGGTACAGGCGGGGATACTGCTGGGATGCCAGAACCGTTATAATCGTGCAGTGGTCAGGTTTTGGGAGCAAAGGTCTGCCGGTGTACCGGAGGATAATATCGTTTCTCTGTCCAATGACAGGCTGCTGTTGTATATGGGTATCTATTTTTTGTTTATTCTTTTAGTGTATACATGGATTTACATATGGATGACAGTGACAAGAAATCCCATAATGGGAGAGGGGATTTCTCTGTTTCTGTATGGAGGTCTCTATATTACCGAAGAATTTTTTACGTGGACACTGAATTGTGTAAACGGCTATGGCGGTGTGGCAGAGTATAACGATAATATTAATAATATAGAAACGTTGATGTCGCCATCTGCATTTATGGAGAATCTGGATGAGGTGAGTGGAACGGCAGCCGGCTATAACATGTGGATGATGCTGGCATTGGTGGGGCTGGCTGTTCTGGCTGGCATTGGACTGCTTATGATTGTTTCAACTATAAGAGAGCTTTCCAGAGGAAAATTATTTTACTTTTCTCTGCTGGATTACCCTTTTGCAGTTTTGTTCGGGATTATACTGTTTGCATGGTTAGCAGATGGTTTCCTGTATTACTATGCCGGTATTGCACTGGCAATTGGATGCCTTGCAGCTGTGGTAGTTTTCATTCTGGTTCATCCGGATTCGGGTAAGAGGTCTGTGAGATGGGAGGTGAAATAATATGAAACGGTTATGGAAGCAGGAATGGAAATATTATCTGTTTTTTGTGGTGATTATGACGGTGATTCTGTCTTTCGACCAGGATATCAACTGGCTGCTGGAATTTGATATTGGAGACGGAAGTGCGTCGGATTTTATCATTGGCACTATACTCTATTCTCTTTCTGAAAGTGTGAGTGGATATCTCATACAAAGAATGGTTTTAAAAGGTGTAATTGGTATTCTGGTTTTTAAAGCGGCATTTTTCTGGCTGGAGAAGGACAGCTATGGAAGAGAATTTTTGCAGACGCTTCCGGTCACCAGGTTAGACCGGATGGTATTTCATCTGGTTATGGACAGTCTGGTAATTCTTATTTCGGTAACCTGCTCCTGGATGTATTTGTATTGCGGAAGCATGGATATCTTAAAATCAATGAAGCTTGCGTTACCGGGATTTGCAACAGGTATTTTTTTGAGAATGGCTGTTATTATTGGTTACCTGCTGTTTATACTGTGTCTGATAAATATGCTGGAGAGTCTGTTTGTAGGCGGGGTTACCCGGATTGCCGGAACGGCAGGGAATATTTTTATTGGATATCTGCTTGTCTATTTTGTATCTGAATTATTTAAAAAAAGTGAATGGATACAACATCTGTGTGGATTTTTTGTACTGGATACAGCAGGAAACTTTTCCAATACAGGGTCAGGAGAGCAGCAGCTACAGGACGTCATGAATATTACGGTGTATTATAAGGGAGAGCCGATAACAATACCTGAGGAATATAGTGTATACCGTTTTTTCAGCAATTCGGATATGGGCTGGTATATGGGACATTTAGCCGGGTATGTGGTGCTGGCAGTCCTGTTGGCAGTCACTGCCGTATTTCTGGTGAAAAGACAGGAGCAGTCAAAGCGGGATTTCTATTTTGCCGCCGGAAGGTATCTGACCAGCGGGCTGATTAGTGTGGCATTTTGTGTAATACTGTTAGCAAATGCAAGGGGGGCATGGCATGTGTGCGTTATTGTTCTGGCGAGTGTTCTGTTATTTGTTTTGCTGTCCTATTGGATAGATACCGATAGAAAACCACTGAAAAAGCAATTGTAAATATATCTGTATAACAGCAAAGAAGAGAGAGGGATTGTCCTGTGATAAAGACATGCCGCTCTCTTTTTTGCTGTCTTCATAAGTTTTTTATAGAAAAATCGTCATAAGTATTATATAATAGACAGGATGGTGATAAACAGGATTAACCAAAGGAGATGAAAAAGTGCGAAATATAGTAACCAACGTGAAGCGTCTTAGGAAACAGGTATTTACGGAGATTGCAAATGTTGCCTATGAATCAGAGAATATTATTGATGATATCGAGGCGATACCATATAAGATAACTCCAGGGGATACCCCACAGTATTGTGAGAGCATTTACAGGGAACGTGCCATTACCAGAGAGCGGATTCGTCTTGCCATGGGTATGTCCCTCCGCCCGGAGGACAAGCCGGTACATCTGACCCAGGGAATTGAGGAGAGCAATATTGATGAGAAATACTATGAGCCGCCTCTGATGCAGGTAATTCCGGCTGCCTGCAATGCCTGTGAGCATAATGTCTATGAGGTAAGCGACCAGTGTAAGGGCTGTGTGGCACATCCGTGTATGGAGGTGTGTCCGGTGGGAGCCATACATATGGAAAATGGGAAATCGGTGATTGATAAAAATATCTGCATTAAGTGTGGAAAGTGCAAAAGCCACTGTCCATATGATGCAATTTCCCATAAGCGGCGTCCCTGCGCAGATGCCTGTGGGGCAAATGCCATTGTCAGTGACGAATTGGGACGTGCCAAGATTGATGAGAAGAAATGTGTGTCCTGCGGTATGTGTATGGTAAACTGTCCTTTTGGTGCCATTGCGGATAAATCCCAGATTTTCCAGCTGATTCGCGCCCTTCGCTCCGGACGGGAAATCTATGCTGCCATTGCGCCTGCGTTTGTGGGACAGTTCGGGGAATATGCAACACCGGACAAGATAAAGGCGGCGCTGCTGAAGCTTGGCTTTGCCGGAGTTTATGAGGTTGCCATGGGTGCGGATATGGGTGCCATGACAGAGGCGGAGCACTATGTGAAGGAGGTTGCCACCGGAAAGGTTCCATTTTTGTTAACCTCCTGCTGTCCGTCATGGGCGATGCTTTCCAAAAAGCATTTTCCGGAAACCATTGACAAGATTTCCAATGCACTTACACCGATGGTTGCCACTGCCAGAATGATTAAGAAGGAGCATCCGGAGGCTTCCGTTGTATTTATCGGACCATGTGCAGCGAAGAAATTAGAGGCAATGCGGAAGACGGTACGGAGTGATGTGGACTTTGTAATTACCTTTGAGGAATTGGATGCGATGTTCCTTTCAAGGGATATCGAATTTGACGATTTCCGGGTTGGAGTTCCGGTGGAGGATGCGACAGGTGCCGGTCGCGGCTATGCCGTGGCAGGAGGAGTTGCCAAGGCAATTGAGGAATGCATTAACGAGTATTATCCGGGAACGGAGGTTCATATCGAGCATGCGGAGGGACTGGATGAGTGCCGGAAGATGCTGATGCTTGCAAAGGCAGGAAAGAAAAACGGCTGTCTGATTGAGGGCATGGGATGTCCTGGCGGATGTGTTGCCGGTGCTGGAACCAATATTCCGATTAATAAGGCAGTGGTTCAGGTGCGTAATTTTGTGAATTCCACAAAGAAGACGATTCCGGATAAGGATGTTGTAAAGGATTATCATCCGGAAGAGTAGTAAGGGAAGGGAGTAGAGATACATTGAATTGGTTGGTTGGTATGGCAAATACCGGTGATGCTTCAAAACCGTGGCTGATTGCAATCTGTATGATAGTGTCCATAGTTGTTGTGGCAGCCCTCTTTATAATCGGACAGAAGGGGAAGGAAGACGATGATGAAGAGGAAGAGTAGGATATGAGTGATTTTATATACAGCCTGAATG